>JAQVEU010000171.1 GCA_028697565.1 Candidatus Ratteibacteria bacterium | reverse complement strand
CAGAGGCAATGCTATATATGATGGATAATGCAGACAGGTATAATAGAGAAAAAATCTCTCTTGATGCAAAGAACAGGTACTCTTATGATGCTATAGGAAGGCAGATAATCTCAATCTATGAAAGGGTGCTTGCCGCAAAGAAGTCGGATAATTCTTGAAAAGATAATTTTGCTATTTAGTTGAAGATGTCTTATGAGTGAGGAGAAACAATGTTAGATATGGGTTTATATAATTTTTGGAGTAAAATTACTGGCTATAGGAAAGAGAAAAGACGGTTTAAAGAGATGACTGGCTATGACCTGAATCTGAAAAGTCCTCGTAGTTTTTCCGAAAAAATAGTGTGGAAGAAGTTATATGACCGTAATCCTCTTTTACCTATAGTTGCTGATAAATATAAGGTCAGATTTTATATAAAGGAGGTTCTTGGTGAAGAAAATGCCAGAAGAATTCTGGTCCCCATTCTTTATGTAACAGATAGGCCAGAAACCATCCCTTTTGACAAACTGCCTGAAGAGTATATCATCAAACCAAACCATGCCTCCGGATGGCATATAATAGTGGAGAAAGACAGGATATACATTCCCAAAAAAGGGATAGAAATTAAGAAAGGAGATATTGTTTATCAGTGCAGGAAGTGGTTGAGGAAGTCCTATGGTGTTAAGAAGTATGAGTGGGCGTATCAGCCGATAAAAAGGAGGATAATTATAGAGAAGTTGATGAAAGACCGTGAGGGAAAACCGCCGACTGACTATAAGTTTTTTATTATTCACGGTAAGTGTCACCTAATCCATGTTATATATGACAGGTTTGCTAACAAAACACTTGGTATGTACACACCTGACTGGGAATATCTGGATGTAAAGGGGAAGTCAAAACAGGCACCTCCCGATGTATCTCCACCCTGTTTTCAGCAGATGTTGGATATATCAGAAAAATTAGGAAGTTTTTTTGATGCTATAAGGGTGGACTTCTATCTTGTAGGGGATAGGTTTTACATAAGTGAATTAACCAACTACCACCAGTCAGGATTAATTAAGTGGGACCCTGTTTCTTTTGATTTTGAGTTGGGTTCTAAATGGCAAATAGAGCCGGGGTACTGGAAAAAAGACCCTTGTATAGAGAAATTGGCTCGACAGATAGATAATATATGTGATATAAGCATAGAAAAAGCAACTGACCATGATAGACCTGCGATTATCCGACTTTTGAAACAGGCAAATATGCATTATATCCCTTCACCAGAGATGCCATCTCTTACATATGAAAACTATTTTGTGGCACGGCTGGATGGTAGAGTAGTGGGATTCTGTGGCTATAAGATTCTTGACTCTACCACTGCAAAAACAGAACTGATGGTTGTGGACAGAAGATACAGAAACAGAGGTATTGGCTATAAACTTCAGGTATGCAGAATGGAAGATATTTTTGATAAAGGAATTCAAAAACTTATAACAAATACTGACCTGCCTGAAACAATTTCCTGGTATAAGAAGCATTTTGGATATATAGAGGTAGGAAAGGTCAAGAAACTACACAGGTTTGGCTCTCCCACGATAGAATACTGGACTACCCTTGAAGTGGACCTAAAAAAGTGGAAGGAGGAGCAAGATAAGAGAAATGTTTCCACATCCCATCACTCCATATAAAAAACTTATTATTAATGCTGCAATTACCGGCTTGGTACATACAAAAAAGGATACTCCATATATACCTATAAGTGTGGAAGAAATTATAGAAGATAGTATTAGTTGTTATTACGCAGGTGCTTCTATAGTTCATATACACGCCAGGGAAGAGACAGGAAAACCGAGTTATAAAAAAGAGATTTACGCAAGAATAATAAAAGGTATAAGAAAGAAGTGCCCCGACCTTGTCATAAGTGTTTCTACCAGTGGAAGAATTCATAATACATTTAAGAAACGTTCACAATGTCTTAAATTAAAAGGTGGTTTTAAACCGGATATGGCATCTCTTACATTGGGACCTTTAAATTTTCTACAGAAAACCTCTATAAATACTATAGAAATGATAGAAAGTTTAGCAATAAAAATGAAAGAAAATGATATTATCCCTGAGATAGAAGTTTTTGAACCGGGAATGATTAATACAGCGAAGGTTCTGATTAAAAAAGGGATTCTGCAACCGCCTCTTTATTTTAACATTATTCTTGGCTCTATCTATTCTGCACCTGCAACATTATCGGACCTTTTACATATGGTTCAGAGTTTGCCTGAAGGGGCTATATGGGGAGCAACAGGTATAGGGCAGTTCCAGATGACCATAAATTTTTCTGCTGTCCTTATGGGTGGAAATGTAAGAGTTGGATTGGAAGACAATATCTACTATGATATCCATAAGAAAAAACTTGCTACCAATGTGATGCTAATAGAGAGGATAGTGAATTTTACAAAGGAGATTGGTAGAGAAATTGCTACTCCTGCAGAAGTTCGTAGTATTATAGGAATTAAGTAAAGGGGGTATGACTTACTTTTTGTACTCATTTCCCCTCATCCGTCTTGCCCTGACGGGATTCGGTCAACGGGGGCAGTTCATCAACTCACTGCCCTTGCTAAACGATGCTTGTTATTCCTCGCATCGGCAATACCACCTCGCCCACAATGGGAGAGGGAATCTCTTTTCCTCCCCATATGAGGGGGGAGGTTTGGTGGGGGTGGTTAGAGGGGATTTTTAGGTTTAGTGTTTTGTATTTAGAATTTAATATTTACATCCTTACTTTTAAGTTTAGTGTTTTGGATTTAGAGTTTATTTATAGGTGGGGGTGGAGAGTATAGGAAAAGTCCCTCACCC
>JAQVEU010000170.1 GCA_028697565.1 Candidatus Ratteibacteria bacterium | reverse complement strand
TTTCTTGGCTGATTCAGGTGTGCATAGGTTAAAGGGTCAATCAGAAACCATTTCCATGGACAGTGGACACCTTCAACATCACCTGCTTTTCTCACTTTTTTTAAATAGTGTATATAGTCCTTACTTACCTTTCTGTAGTCCCTTATTCGTAGTCCATGAAGCATCCCATATATAATCTGAGGTAGTGTGGCAAGTCCCCTTACAAATATATAGTGTATGTTACCTCCTCCAAGGATAGAGATGCCTGGCCTGATGCGATTATCCAGACCCATTACTGTATTAAGAATCAGTGCACCTAAACTTATCCCAACCATACCTATACTGTCTTTTACTATTTCCTCTCTACCTTCAAGCCAGTCACAGAGCGACATTATATCAATAACTGCCTGGCGGTATGCATCTACAGAACGGTCTACATCAGGGGTTATAAAGAGTGAGCCACTTTTATATTTTTTATTAGTCCTTTTTATATGATAAGGAAGGTGTATAAGATATGTACCATACCCGTTTTTTGCTAACTCTCTGGCGAACCACTCTGTTATACCATTTTTGCTTTCCATCCAGCTGTGGGCGAGGATAATGGCTGACCAATTGTCTTTTCCTGATGGCTCAAATATATCAACATATACAGTGTCATTAAAAGAATATCCAGAAGTAAAGGCAGAAGGAAAGGACAGAAGCCCTCTGTTATAAAGGTGCCCTTTTTCTATAGTGGTATACTGATAATTTTTTACCTTCGTATACTGATAAAAAGTCATAGGACCCCCCTACCCTATTCTTTAATTATCTATTCTACAAAAAGTTAAGAAGGTGTAATATGAACTAAAAATTTATGCTTGTTCCTTCATCCGGTATATGATACTCCCTATTTCACCTGCCATATCTACATTTGCTATATTGATGCCCTCAGGCAGTATAAGTACCACAGGTGCAAAGTTAAGTATGCTTTTTATCTTTGCTTCTATAAGTAGGTCCGCTACGGATTGAGCTGCATCAGCAGGAACACAGAGAATGGCAATTTTTATATTATTTTTTGTGATAAATTTTTTAATATCTTTTATATTGTAGATATTTATCCCTTTTATTGATTGTCCTACTTTTTGAGGGTTGATATCAAAGGCACCTATAATCTCAATATTTATTTCCGAAAAGCCAGGGTATTGAATAAGGGCTGTACCTAATCTTCCAGCACCTACTACTATTACCTTAATTTTTTTGTTCAAACCAAGGAGTTTCTTAATTGTATCTATAAGATTTTCTACATTATAGCCAACCCCTCTTTTACCAAATTCTCCGAAGAAAGAAAGGTCTTTTCTAAACTGGGCAGGAGGTATATTAAGAAGTAATGTTATATCCCTGGAAGAAATTATTTTTACTCCTTTATCTTTCACTCTTTCAAGATAACGGAGATATGCTATCATCCTTTTTATGGTTTCTGTAGGGATATTTTGTTTTTTTACCATATTTATAAAAGTGCGAGTTTGACTTTTTTGATTAACTTTCTATAATAATTATACGGATTTCTAAATAGTTTTCAATACAAAAGGAGAGAAAACAATATGAAAGAATATGAGCTGAAAGTAGAGTATTTGAAGAAAAAGTGCAAGGACGAAGATTTCACATTTAATACAACAGATGAAATACAGCCACTTGAAGGTTTGATAGGACAGGAGCGTGCAAAAAAGGCACTTGAATTTGGATTGAAGATAAGAAGTGATGGATATAACATTTTTGTTGCAGGTGTTTCAGGAACAGGGAGGACCACTTCTGTAGAACAGGCAGTAAAGAAAACGGCTGAAGGACAACCTGTGCCTAATGACTGGTGTTATGTATATAATTTTTCAAATCCTGACAATCCTGTGTCTTTGAATCTACCAGCAGGTATGGCTGTCTCTTTCAGAAAGGATATGGAAGAACTGGTAAGGGAACTTCAGACAGAGCTTCCAAAAGAGTTTGAGAGTCAGTTGTACGAGGAGCATAAGAACCAGATAATCAAAGAATTCCAGGACAGAAAAAATGAACTTCTTGAGGAATTTGAGAACACGGCTAAGGCAGCAAGTTTTGTAATTAAAAAGTCCCCTACCGGGATAGTTATGGTTCCTGCTATTGAAGGTAAACCACTTGAAGAAGGAGATATTGAAAAGTTATCGGAATCCGCAAGGGACGAGATAAAGAAAAAACAGGAGGTGTTATATGAACACTTCAATCAAATCTCCCGAGAGATAAGAAAGATGGAGAAGGAGACACGGAAAAAGTTAGATGCCCTTGAGATAAAAACAGCAAGAACTACCATAGGACCAAGGATAGAAGAGTTAAAAGAAAAATATAAAGAGTTTCCGAAGATTTTGGTATATCTTGACAATGTGGAAAAAGATATGGTTGAGAGTGTAGATAGTTTCAAAGAAAAAAAGGAGGTAGAGGTACTACCCGGAATAAAATTGCCCGACAGAGCAGTATCTCTATATAAATATCAGGTAAACGTTTTGATAGACAATTCCACTCTTAAAGGTGCCCCTGTTATTAAGGAGACAAATCCAACTTCTTACAATCTAAGTGGAAGGATAGAATACCGTCCCCAGTATGGAGCAATGGTAACCGATTTTACAATGATAAAGCCAGGTGCTCTTCATAAAGCCAATGAAGGGTATCTAATACTACAGGTAGTGGATATTTTTAAAAACTATTTTTCATGGGAAACCCTGAAAAGGGCTATAAAAAACAAAGAGATTATGATAGAAGACCTTAATGAACAGTATCGTCTTATTAATACCCCTACCTTGAGACCAGAGCCAATACCTCTTGATATAAAAGTTTTGCTTATAGGAAGTCCTTTATTTTATTATCTTCTTTTT
>JAQVEU010000169.1 GCA_028697565.1 Candidatus Ratteibacteria bacterium | reverse complement strand
ATTACAACACCTTCTTTTATTTTCCCTTCCACCAAACTCTTCATTGCCTCTTCTTCTGAATCAAAAACAACTGCCTTTCCTGTAAACTTTAGTAAATTCTCTTTGACTGCTGATTGTTTTATTACTGCTCCATCCGGGGCAAGTGTACCTTTCAGGATAGCAATTCCACCTTCTTTTAGATAAGGGTTCTTTATATCTCTTATAACATTTCTATCCCAGACATTTGCCTTTTCAATAATCTCACCTATGGTTTTTCCGGAAACAGTTAAACAACTTTTTTCAATAAGTCCACTTTTTGATAACTCCTTCATTACTGCTGGTATTCCTCCTGCCCTATCAAGGTCCTGTATATGCTGTGATGAGGCAGGGGATAATCTACATATATTGGGTATCTTTCTACTTATTTCATCAAAAAGTTCAAGGTCAAATTTTATACCTATCTCATTTGCTATTGCTGGAAGATGTAAGACAGTATTTGTTGAAGCCCCAATAGCCATATCAACTGCTATTGCATTTCTAAAACTCTCCATTGAAATAATATCTGATGGTTTAATATCATTTTGGACAAGTTCAACTACTCTCATTCCTGCTGCTTTTGCTAATCGAATCCTTTTAGAACTAACAGCAGGAATTGTTCCATTGCCAGGAAGTGAAAATCCGAGACCTTCTGATAAGCAACTTATAGAATTAGCAGTAAACATTCCGGCACAACTTCCTGCTCCTGGACAACCCTCCTCTTCTAATATCTTTAATTGGTTCTCATCAATTTCTCCTTTTAGTAGTTTGCCCACTCCTTCAGAAACAGAAATAAAGTCAATTGTCTCACCTGTTGGTAAATATCCACATAACATTGGACCACCAGTTATTAATATACCAGGGATATTAAGCCGTCCAAGAGCCATAAGCATACCAGGAACTATTTTGTCACAACTTGCAATCAGAACTATTCCATCAAACTGGTGTGCCTGAGCCATTACTTCAATACTATCTGCAATCACTTCTCTTGAAACCAAACTATACTTCATTCCAATGTGTCCCATTGCAATTCCATCACAGACGCCTATGGTTGAAAATTCTATTGGGGTACCGCCTGCCATTCTTATTCCTGTTTTTACTGCTTCTGCTATCCTGTTGAGATGTATGTGCCCCGGGACAATCTCATTTGCAGAGTTAGCAATTGCAATAATGGGACTGTTTATTTCTCTATCCGTAAGGCCAACTGCTTTTAAAAGAGCGCGATGAGGTGCCTTTTCAATACCCTTTTTTATATTATCGCTTCTCATTTGTCCCCCCTATGTATGAAACTCAAAATTAAAGTTGGTTTTTCTCGCTACTTGCTACTTTTTTATATCGCCATCCTGTTTATTATCTCAAGGTATGCATCTGAGATTGGTTTCGTTTGACTTGCCACCTCTTTCAATGGTATACTTATTATCTCTGTCCCTTTAATTCCGACCATATAAGGATACTTTCCCTGCATCAAAAGTTCAACTGCTGAGACTCCGAATCTTGTGGCAAGTACCCGTGTAAGATATGTAGGGGTTCCTCCTCTCTGTATATAACCTAATACAGAATACCTTATCTCTCTATCAGGTAGGGCTTTTTGTAAAAAAGTGGTTAAATTTGCCGCACTATCAACACCCTCAGCAAGCACAATAATAGAACTTTCTTTCCCTTTTTCTGCCTGTTCTTTAAGCAGTTGAACAACCCTTTCATAGGGTATCTTTATTTCTGGTACAAGAACTATTTCAGCACCACAGGCAACTGCCACCTCTATTGCAAGATTCCCTTTTTCTCTGCCCATCACCTCAATAACAAAGGTTCTATTGTGACTGGTAGCGGTATCCCTTATATTATCAATGGCAGAGACAGCAGTATTCACAGCAGTATCAAAACCCACAGTACAATCTGTCCCAAACAGGTCATTATCTATAGAGGCAGGGATAACAACAACAGGAAAGTTAAAGTCATTGGAAAGGCAATATGCCCCTTTTGAAGAACCGTCTCCTCCTATTACTACAAGTCCTTCAATTCCTTCTATTTCTAAATTTTTATAACAGACCTTCCTTACCCTGTCTTCCTTGAATTCAGGGAACCGCATTGTTTTTAAGAATGTTCCTGCCTTATTGATAATACCACTTACATTTCTTGATGTGAGGTTTAAAAAATTCTTTTCGTATAGCCCTCTAAAACCTCGTTCAATCCCTATAACTTCAACATTATAACTCAATGCAGTTCTTACAACCGCTCTTATAGCAGCATTCATTCCAGGTGCATCTCCACCGGTTGTAAGAACCCCTATCTTTTTCATTTTGCCTTATAGTTATTACTTTTGACTTATTACTTATTGTGTTCCCTTGCCAGCACTACCAAGAAGATTGCACTTTGCAATATACATCTTTTTCAGTTCTTCTCTTGCAGGTCCAAGGTACTTCCGCGGGTCAAATTCCTGTGGGTGCTCAGCAAGATATTTTCTTATCATTGCTGTCATTACAAGCCGTCCATCAGAGTCAATATTTACTTTGCAAACATTCATTGTAACTGCTTTCCTTATCTGGTCTTCTGGCACACCTGCGGTATTCTCAAGTTTTCCACCATACTTGTTGATAATATCTATATATTCTTTAAGCACAGAAGAGGCACCATGCAGTACAATAGGAAATCCAGGAAGCCGCTTTGCACATTCCTCAAGTATATCAAATCTTAAAGGTGGAATGGGCTCACCGGGTTTCACTTTGAACTTGTAGGCACCATGTGAAGTTCCAATGGATATTGCCAAACTATCTACACCTGTCCTTTTCACGAAGTCCTCAACATCTTTGGGATTTGTATAATGACTGACTTCAGAAGAGACATGC
>JAQVEU010000168.1 GCA_028697565.1 Candidatus Ratteibacteria bacterium | reverse complement strand
AAAATTGTACATACTATTGACAATTAAAAAAATAGCAAGTATAATATATAACGCAGAGTAGCAAAATCAGGGAAGAGAATAGAGGCGATGACGCCCGGTGAAAGCAGAGATGCTTTCCCGGGCTTTTTGTTTTTATGCCTTTCAAAGAGGAAAGACAAAGGATAGCAAGATTGAAAAAAAGATTATAAAAAACAGGAGAAGACAATGGACAACAAATCTATTAAGAAGGAAGATGTATTAAAGATTGCAAAGGAAAGCGATGTAAAGTTTATCCGTTTATGGTTTGCGGATATTACAGGGCAGATGAAGGGCTTTACGATTACATCTGAGGAGTTGAAGCATGCGCTTGAAGACGGTATGGGGTTTGACGGTTCGTCCATTAAGGGATTTGCCAGGATAGACGAGTCAGATATGGTAGCAATGCCTGACCCTTCTACATTTATGATACTGCCTTATCGCCCAAAGGAAAAGGCAGTTGCAGGTATGATATGCGATATTTTAAATCCTGATAGGAGTCCTTATGAAGGAGACAGCAGGTATATACTGAAGAAACAACTGGAGAAGATAACAAAGAAGGGATATATATTTTATGTAGGTCCTGAGCTTGAGTTTTTCATCTTCAAGGACGAGAAGAGCACAGAGATACTGGATGAGGGCGGATATTTTGATATTACAACACTTGATGCCGGCAATGAGGTAAGGAGGGAGACGATACTCACGCTTGAGCAGATGGGTATAGATGTAGAATACAGTCATCATGAGGTAGCCCCGTCCCAGCATGAGATAGACCTACGGTATAAAGATGGTCTGACAATGGCAGATACAGTGATGGTCTATCGTATGGTAGTCAAGGAGATAGCACAGTTAAAAGGGGTATATGCGACTTTTATGCCCAAGCCAATATATGGAGTAAATGGCTCAGGTATGCACACACACCAGTCATTGTTTAAGGGAGAGAAAAATATCTTTTTTGACAGTAAAGATAAATACCATCTATCAGAGGAGGCAAAACATTATATTGCTGGCATAATGAAACATGCGCAAGAACTCACACTTGTATGCAATCAGTGGGTAAATTCATACAAACGTCTTGTGGTCGGCTATGAGGCACCTGTATATATCTGCTGGGCAAGAAGAAACAGGAGTGCCCTGATAAGGGTACCTATGTACCAGCCGGGCAAGGAGAAGTCCACAAGGATAGAATTTCGTTCACCTGACCCTGCGTGTAACCCTTATCTTGCGTTTGCGTGTATGGTATCTGCTGGTATGAGAGGGATAGAGAAGAAATATCCATTGTGTGAACCACTTGAAAGGGATGTGTATCATCTCACAGAAGATGAGATGAAGCAGTTGGGGGTTGAGTGTCTTCCAGGCAGTTTAATAGAGGCGATAGAGGTAGCTGAAGGAAGTGAACTGCTGAAAGAGACACTGGGAGAACATATATTTACCAACCTCATAGCATCTAAGAAGATAGAATGGGATGAATACAGGAAGCAGGTACATGAGTATGAAATAAAAACATATCTCCCAGTTCTGTAAGTTAAAAGGAGAGTTTGGGTTCCGTACTCCTCACCCCGAATCTGTTGCAGTAATGGCACAAGAGGAAGGATTGGGAGGAACGGAATGAAAGAGGAAGAAAAATGGCGGAATATCAGCAGTTGAAAAGTTTAGAGAAGAATAGCAGAATACCTGCTGGTTGTGGAGTTTCAGGTATTGCACACAGAAAAGGAAAGGTATTTTCAGGCGTAGATATTATGTCTTCCATATGTGTAATGACAGAAAGGGGTAATGGGCTCGGTGCCGGCTATGCTGGTTATGGAATATACCCTGAACTCAAAGATATCTGGTGTTTTCATATTATGTATGATGAGGCATCTGTGAAAGAAAAGGTTGAGGAGTTTTTAGATGACAGGTTTGATATCGTCAGTGAAGAGCCAATCCCTACAAAGAAATTAAGAACACTAACCTATATTCCCGTATTACACAGATATTTCCTGAATGTTAAGAACGGAGATTTGCGTGATGGTATGCAGGATGAAGAGTATATCTTGGGTATTGCAATGAATATCAATAGAAACTTTAACGGCGCATGTGTGTTTTCTTCAGGGAAAAATATGGGGATATTTAAAGGGGTGGGGAATCCTGAAGAGATAGGGGAGTTTTACAGGATATATGACTATAAAGGTTATATATGGACAGCACATAATAGGTTTCCTACCAACACTGTGGGTTGGTGGGGTGGTGCGCATCCTTTTGGTATTCTGGACTGGTCTGTTGTCCACAACGGTGAAATATCCTCATATGGTATCAATAGAAGATATCTGGAAAACGCGGGGTATTACTGCACATTTTTTACAGATACTGAGGTAATTACCTATCTTTTTGACCTGTTAAGAAGAAAACACAAACTTGATTTTAATACCATTGGTAACATACTTGCCGCTCCTTTCTGGGATAGGATAACAAGAGAGGAAGAAAACAATAATTTTTTAAAGGCATTGAGGATTATATATGCTCCTGCTTTGATAAACGGTCCTTTTGCTATTATTGTTGCTAATTCAGGTATGTTCTTAGGTATGAATGACCGGCTTAAGTTAAGACCGCTTGTTGCTGCTAAAAAGGGTGATTTTGTATATATTGCATCAGAAGAATCAGCGATAAGATGGGTGTGTAGAAATCCCGATATTATATGGATGCCCGACGCAGGAATGCCTGTTGTTATAGAGATAGAGGGACACAGAGAAGAGAGAAAAGATGGCAAAGGCAAAAAATCTCAGTGAATTTGTTATAGAAAGGAACAGTGACAGGTGTATAAAATGTCAGGCATGTGTCCGTGTGTGTGCTAATGATGTCCATAACTATA
>JAQVEU010000167.1 GCA_028697565.1 Candidatus Ratteibacteria bacterium | reverse complement strand
TTATCTCTGTAAGGACATCTTCTGCACGGTCTTTATTCCCATACCACCTTTTTCCACCTATAACAAGCAGGTGGTTTTGCCTTTCACTGTCATCTGTCTCCTCAGCAGTTATAACAAGTGTCTTTCCATAGTATCCCTCTTTCCTGAATGTCTTTTCATACTTTTTGGTGCCCTTTTCAGGTGTGTGGCTGTTGATAATAACAAAGTCAATCCCTGCTGATTCCCCTGCCTTACCGAGGGCTTCTATCTTTTTTTCCAGTGTTCTTAAAGGAAAGTGGATGTGGATACATCCTTTTATCTCTGTATATCTTGACATAGACGTATTTTTCAAGTATTATAACACACAAATAACTTGGGGGCCCCATCGTCTAGAGGCCCAGGACAGGTGGTTCTCAGCCATCAGACACGGGTTCGAATCCCGTTGGGGCTACTTTTTCATTGTTTCTATCGCCTGCATAATTCTGTGTCTCATATCCTCTATCTTTATGGTATTAAATCTCCGGTCAATAAAAAGGTTTATACCTTTGAAGGTGCCTTTCTTTATTAAAATGTCCTGGTGTCCTTTCCTGCCTGCCAGTCCTTCAATAGTTAGATAGCCATTGTCTATTATGACACTGCCTTTTATTACACCATACGGAAAGTCAGATGTTCCAAAACTCTTTATTGGATTTGTACCTGAAAGAGATGCTATTACCTGTACTGCTCCGAAGTTCATCACCTGTTTCACCCCTTTCTTTTTTCTTGACACAAATATAACATCAAACTCTGGCTCATCCTTATTAAAAGAACCTTTTCCCTCTGCATCAAGAATCCCTGAAATGTAAATCTCTTCATTTAAACTATGGACAAGACGGGATAGGTTGATACCTTTAATTTTCATATTGAATGAAACAGGTGGCTTTGTAGACAGGTCTTCTATGTTATATGAAAAAGTTCCCCTGCCACCATAGAATAAAAATGAAAGATTCCCCTGTGTAATATCAGAAAACGAGCCATTGATATCGTCAGCCGAAAGGTTATAAAAAGAAACCTTCTTTGCTCCGAAATAATTATCTGGAATGTCTATATAGAAATTGTTGAGTGTGAAGTTTAAAAATGTAAGTGTTTCCGCTCTAAGATATAAGTTCCCGCTCAGACGGACTTTTTTTTTACCTTTTCAATATTAAAGTTTTTCATAGAGGCAGAGCCATTGCTCACAGAGATGTTGTATTTTGTCCGTATATCTTCTGGTATAAGGTTCAAAAGAGATTCCAGAGGCATATTCTGTGTTTCAAAGTTTATGTTGAAGTTTTCCCTGTCAATATATCCACTAAATAGAATCTGCCCACCCTTACCATTGAGAAGTTTCCCATCCTCAATATCTGTCTTCCCCTCTTTTATGTTATGGGTTCCCTTTACAAAGGCAGTGAATGTATTCCCTTCTTCTGTTGCCAATTCCTGCACCGTGATGTCAAACTGCATCATACTTGTATCTTTATTCTTTGAATAGTCAAAGGAGAGTGTCCCGGATACCTTACCGTTGAAAGGGAGGTTTAACCCGAACATCTTCTTTACCTCCTCTATCTCCGTTCCTTTTAGGTCTATTACCAGATTAATCCCTTCTTTTCCCCACTGTTCAAGTCCTCCCTTGACCTCAAAACTTCCAATATCCTCAATCGTAATATGTGTCTTCTTGATGTCCAATTTCCCTTCTTTATAGTTGCCTGATACAGAACCCTTAATTTTTACATCCTTCTGTGTATCCTGTATGGTTATATTGCCTGGCCCTGAGAAGGCAAATGCGCTTTCTGTAAGTACCCTGCGGATGGAAAGAGTTTTTAAGAACAGTTCAGGAATCCGGGCATACGAAATGCGGACCTTTTTAAAATTGACAGAAAAAGGTGGTATAATCCTTATGGAACCAATGGTAATATGACTATCTGTAATTAAATAGACCTTTCTTATTATGTATCGTTCAGTGAAAAATAGAGAAGCAATGATGATTACAATGACTACCGTAAGAACTGTTAATAATTTTTTATGTTTCTTCATTGTGTTTTTACTTTATAATTTTTCCCCTTTTCTGTCAAGCAAACTGCTTGCTATTATGCCCTATAATGGGGTATACTAAATAGTAAATACACAGTCAACTGTGTTGCCTGATAAGATTAAAAGAAGGGGGGGATATGGCAGAGTGTTTTTTCCATACAGGAAGACCTGCTGTAACAAGGTGTAAACAGTGTGGAAGACCGTTGTGTAGTGAATGCCGAATTATCAATACGGATGGGATTTTCTGCAGTGAGGAGTGTGCTGAAAGGTTTTCTGTTTTTGCCAGACGTGCTGAGGAACTTGAGGTAAAGAGGAGTAAAAGCAGAAGTGTACCAGGGGCTATAAAGTTTATTATCTTTCTCATTATACTTCTTGTTATCTATCTTATAGTAAGAAGGTCCCTGTAAACAGGATGAAGGAGATTTCAGATGAGGCATAAAGATGAAAAATTTCGTATTGGCGAGGGTAATGATATAGATGGGAATATAAGGAAGTTGCAGAAGGAGTTAGATGATATGTTATTAAAAGGGGCACCTGAAATAAAGGAAGTGCCTGTTGATGAAGAAGTAAAAAGCACTCTACTGAATGAAAAAAAGGTTAAGGTGCAAGAAGAGAAGGCACCTGTTATTCCGGAGAAGAGATACACCATACATTATGACAAACCTGCTAAATCTTCCAAAAAAACATTCTGGTGGTTGAAAAACAGAAGATTTTATATTGCTGTTTTTGGTGTGGTTGCCCTTGCACTTACACTTATAAAGGCACCTGTTTTCAGATATACAACACCAATAAGACATGACAATGACCTTCCAGAGATAGATGTATGTTTTAAGTATTACAA
>JAQVEU010000166.1 GCA_028697565.1 Candidatus Ratteibacteria bacterium | reverse complement strand
AGAGTTGGGCCTCACCTCTTTTATAAAGTCCATCGTTTTCTTTCTGCTGCTTTCTGTTTCAAATGGTGCTGGATATATCAAACTTACCACAGTAAATATCCCTGACCTCTTACACTCTGTAAGGACATCCTTTGCTTTGTCTATATCTACCTTCTTATTCATCCCATCCCTGAGAATTTTCTCATCTGCCGACTCAAGCCCAAAAAATATGGACTCACAGCCAGACATTTTCAAAAGATTAAAATCCACATCAAACTCACTGATATGTCCAAAACCTGTATATCTCACATCCAGTTTTTCTTCAATAAGTCCTTTTGCTACATCCTCCATAAAACTGCCAGGTGTACTCGAACCAGCATACTTAAAAAGAGAAACACCATACCTCTTTTTATATTCCGCTATTTCATACAGCACTCTCTCAGGGCTTTTTGTCCTTCTTCTCCCGCTTTTTATAGGGTGTATACAGAAAAAACAATTGTTTGGACAGCCCCTGCTTTCATCCAGAACCAATACCTTCAATTTTTCGTTGATATTGAGGTATACATCAGACGTATATACTGCAAGTGGAAGGTTATCAATATCTTCTATGAACTTCCTTGGTGTCTTTACAACAGAACCATTTTCTTTGCGAAATATTATATTTGGAATATCATCTACCCTTTTTTTACCTACCACAAGGTCCGCAAGGTGAACGATTGTCTCTTCTCCTTCACTGTAGCAGAGTGCATCAAAAAATTCTCCTACTTTGTAGATTTCTTCCCCAAATATATCAACCTGTGGTCCACCACCAATAATTTTGATATGCGGAAACTTTTTTTTCAGGTATCTTCCTGCATCAATAGACCACATAAAGCCATCACCTGCCCAAAGTTTAAATCCAATACAGTCCACCTTTTCTTTTTCTACAAAATTTTCAAGATAGCCCTGGAATTTTCTAGAAAACTTTTTCTTATTTTTCCCCAGTTGCCTGTCTATTTGTTTAAGTTTGAGCATATCAATCAAAGAAGGACTTTTTTCTTCAACAAAAACCTTATGTGAAAACCTTTCAAGAAAATTACTTATCTCATCAGTAAACACCTCAGAAAAGAGGGATGGCTGGTTAAGGTCAATAATTTTTACACTTCTTCCTTCATTGATAAGTGCCCCAGCAAGAACAGCAAGTCCTATGTCAGGAATAAAATCAGAGAGTATGTTGGGAAGACCAGCAACAGAGACAAGAAGAAATTTTTCATACATACTTCTATTATACAAAAAGCAATAGCACCTTGCAAGAAAGTTATAGTTCAGGTTATAATAAAAATAGCATCTAATAAATTATAAAAGAATGCGATTGCAAGTATAATTTTGTTAAGGAGATGGTGATATCATAGAGGGGGCTATATGATAGAAAATACCAATCCACAGGATACTTTGTCAATATGGAACACAAAAAGGACTTCTGATATAAAATTCGGGACAATCCTTGTAATTGATGATGAACTTGGTCCAAGAGAATCGCTCAGGATGATATTTAAAGATGACTACTCTGTTATTACAGTAGAATCAGGGGATGCAGGAATTAAGGAACTGAAACAATACAACCCGGATATAGTTATACTTGACCTGAAAATGCCTGAAAAGAACGGGATTGAAACATTAGAAGAGATACGACATTTGGATGAAAAAATACCTGTTATTATACTGACTGGTTATGGTGATATGGAGGCAGCAAAAAAGGCAATCCACCTTGGTGCTATAGAGTTTATCAGTAAGCCCTTTGATATAAAAGAGATGCGGCAGATAGTAAAAAAGGCCTGCGAAAAACGTCTCATAGAAAAACGGTCTGAACGGCTCATTGCTGACCTGAATATGGTTAACAAAAGCCTCCATGGAAAAATAAAACAAATGGAAAATATGGCTACAATAGGACAATTTTCAGCAGAGATAATACATGATATTAATAATCTTCTCGCTATCATCTATAACTATACACAGATTCTTGTTAAAGAGATTGATATTCAGAACATACCTGAAAGGAATAAAAAATACATAGATATTATAGAACAAGAGATAACCAGATGTAGACAACTAACACAAAGTATTTTAGAACTGGCAAAGGCAAAGGATAATGTCACTGATATAGATATAAACAATATTGTGAATAAGGTTGTTGAACTTTTTGAAAACTCTACAATAGGGAAAAATGTATCCTTTTCTCTTAATTTGAATGAACTCCCCGTTATAAAAGCAGACCCGCATCAGATACACCAGGCAATAGTGAATATTATCCTTAACAGCATACAATCAATAGAAGGACAGGGCAAGATTACCATTTCAACTGATACATCTGATAAAAACATCCGCCTTTCTATAAAAGACACCGGCAAAGGAATATCCGAAGAAATGGCAAAAAAATTGACAGAGCCCTTTGTGAGCATCGGGAAAAAAGAAGGAACAGGACTGGGACTTACCATTGCCAGCAAGGTTATTAAAAACCATAATGGCAGGATGGAGATAAAAGGCAAACAGGGAACTGGAACAGAGGTGATAATCTATCTTCCCTTTAGGTAAGATGAGTGGTTGCATAAACCACATCTGTCAGGTAAAATTAATATATGCAAGAAAATATAAAAAGAATAATAGAAGTTCTTGAAAAGGAGTACCCTTCAGCAAAAACAGAACTGAAGTTTAAGACACCGTTCCAGTTACTTATTGCCACAATCCTTTCGGCACAGACAACAGACAAAACAGTGAACAAAGTTACCCCTGTCCTTTTTGAAAGATATAAAACACCCTATGACTTCGCAAAGGCAGATATAGAAGAACTAAAAAATGCAATAAAAGGAGTAAATTATTATAACACCAAAGCAAAGCATATAAAGAAACTTTCAGAGAT
>JAQVEU010000014.1 GCA_028697565.1 Candidatus Ratteibacteria bacterium | reverse complement strand
CCTTGACCTTATTATGAATGATGATGTAAGAAATGTTTTTAACAAAAGGGTTAAGATAATTCAGTATATACGGGAGTTTTTGAATGGCCGTGGGTTTATTGAGGTGGATACCCCTATGATGCATCCTATTCCGGGTGGCGCAGAGGCAAAGCCATTTATTACATATCATAATACACTGGAAATGAACCTTTATCTTCGGATTGCCCCTGAACTATATCTAAAACGGTTGCTTGTGGGCAACTTTGAAAAGATATATGAGATTAACCGTTCTTTCAGAAATGAAGGTATCTCCCCACTTCATAACCCTGAATTTACAATGCTTGAACTTTACTCTGCCTATGGGGACTGCCAAGAGATGATGGAAATAACAGAGGCACTGATTACATCCCTTACAGAAAAGGTCAATAACTCCACTACTTTTGACTATCAGGGAAAGAAAGTAGACCTTACCCTGCCCTGGAAAAGGATAAGATGGTCAGATGTCTTTTTAGAGGCAGGTATCACTGACTGGCATAATAAGGAAGAGGTTATAAAAAAGGCAGAGGCAGAAGGTATTGAGTTAACTGATGAAGATAGGAATGATATTTTTGAGGTGCTGGACAAGATATTCAAGAAAAAGATACAGCCGTATCTGATAGACCCCACATTTGTCTATCAATACCCTGTAGAGATATCCCCTCTTGCAAAATTATGTCCTGATATACCTGATATGGTTGAGAGGTTTGAACTTTTTATAGGGGGACTGGAAGTGGCAAATGCATATTCTGAACTCAATGACCCATCTGAACAACACAAAAGATTTCTGGAATCAGTGAACAAACAGACAGAAAACAAGGAAAAGATGGTGGATGAGGACTATATTGAGGCACTGGAATACGGAATGCCACCAGCAGGAGGGCTTGGTATAGGTATAGACCGTCTTGTGATGCTTCTGACAGATTCTCCATCTATCAGAGAGGTTATCTTTTTCCCCCTCCTAAGACCGAAAAAATAATTTTAGACCACAGCAAAATTATACGTTAAGTTCCAGAGTAGTAAAGTTTAAAATCCCCCATTCCCCCCCTTTTTAAAGGGGTGTTAGAGGGGGTTTAATTCCTCCCCATATAAGGGGGGAGGATATAGGTGGGGGTGGAGAGTAAAGGAAAAGTTTTCACCCTCACCCTGCCCCTCTCCCCTCAAAGGGCGAGGGAATCTCTCTTCCTCCCCATATGAGGGGGGAGGATATAGGTGGGGGTGGAGAGTATAGGAAAAGTTCCTCACCCTCCCTTGTTTCCCCTCCCCTCATAGGGAGGGGAAACAAGAGAACAAAGGGAGAGGATGAAGGTGAGGGGGGATTTAGCAATCCATCTCAACCTTCCTTTACAAAAGGAAGGAATAGGAAGAAAGAAGAATGAAGAGATTTTTCTCGCTACTTAAATATGGGCGGGGTTCAGCACCTATTTACAAAAAATGAGTTCAAAAAAAATTCTCAGGGCAGTGTCAGTTATCTCATTAGGGACAATCATTGCAAGGGTATTCGGACTTGTAAGGGAGGTTGCCACTGCGAATTTTTTCGGTACGCTTGCAATATATGATGCCTTCCTTCTCGCATTTATGATACCCAACTTTTTCAGAGGGCTTATTGCAGAAGGTGCACTCAATACTGCATTTATACCTGTCTTTACTGAATATACACTTGATGATAATTGTAAAAAAGAGGGTAATGAGATATTTAATATATGTTTTACCATATCCCTCATTGTCACAACACTTTTATTCCTGCTGGTGTTGGGGATGAGTTTTATATCAGTAAGGGTAGTAAGTGAAACATCAAGGTGGCATGATGTATGGATATTATTAAGGTTTACATTTCCGTACCTTATATTTATATCACTTGCCGCTATCAACACAGGTATTCTTAATGTTCACAAGGACTTTTTTCTGCCATCTCTATCACCTGTTGTCCTTGATATATTCTGGCTCGCAGCACTTTTTCTTTTATTGCCTTTCTTTTCATCTACACCTAAACATCAGGTACTTGCCCTGTGTATAGGTGTTATTGCAGGTGGTCTCGGGCAGTTCCTCTTTACACTTGTCCCGGTGCTCAAAAAAGGGTATAGACCCCGCCTGAACATAAACCTTTCACATCCTGCTGTAAAGAGGATGGGGATACTTCTTGCACCTATGGTGATAGGTGTTGCTGTCACACCCATCAACCTTCTTGTAGATAACTCTCTTGCCTATATGTTGTATGAAGGGGCGGTTTCAGGGTTGTGGTATAGCACCCGTATATTTCAGTTGCCACTTGGGGTCTTTGCTATTTCTATATCCACAGCAGTACTCCCATGGTTTTCAGAAAATATCTCTTCAAAGAACAACGAGGAGTTTGTAAAGAACCTGCTTTTTGCCGCACGTATGCTTGTTTTTTTGCTTCTTCCCTTTACCTTCGGTATGATAATCCTTAGGACAGAGATTGTCTCTTTCCTATTTGCCAGAGGGATGTTTACTGCAAGGTCTGTGGAACTTGTTGCCTCTCCACTTGCCTGTTATTCACTGGGGCTGCTTGGATATGGTGGGGCATCTGTGTGGAGCAGGGCATTTTATGCCTGTAAGGATACATCCACACCTGTCAAGGTAGGTATATTCAGTATATTGGTGAATTTTGTTTTAGACATTACCCTGATGCAGTTTATGGGACACAATGGAATTGCACTTGCAACATCTGTTGTGGGTATTACAAACTTCCTTCTTTTGGTGGTACTTTTTAACAAAAAGCATCTGTATATTGACCTGAAAAAAGAGACAGTATTTTTTATGTATGTGTTTCTTGTCTCTCTATTGATGGGGTGTATCCTCTACCTGTGTAAAAACGCCCTTGCCTCTATACTTTCCTTGCCACTTCTTCTTTTTTCCTGTATAATTGTTTCTGTTCTTGTTTATATCCTCTCCACAGGAATTTTAATAAAGCAAATACGGGGGTTAAGAGAGTAAAATGGAGATTATTTCGTTAGTGATTGTGCTTTTCATTGTGTTTTTTTCTGTTGTGGTGCATGAGTTTTGTCATGGATATATGGCATACCTAAATGGAGATAATACTGCGATGATGATGGGGCGCCTCACACTTAACCCTCTACCACATATTGACCCGTTTGGCACTATACTTCTTCCTATATTGCTTCTTCTCATCAGCAGAGGACATTTTGCCATAGGGATGGCAAAACCCGTTCCTATTAACCCGTTTAATTTTAGAAATTATGACAGAGGACTGTTGGCCGTAGGTATTGCAGGTCCAGGAAGTAATATAATTCTTGGAACATTTTTGGCACTTATCTCCCGCCTATTTCCAAATGCCCTTGTAAGTCAATTTCTCATCATAGGTGCTGTTATAAACTTCATACTTGCTTTGTTTAATCTCATCCCCATCCCTCCACTTGATGGCTCACGGATATTAAGTGTATTTCTTCCGGGGCGGATACGGCATAGATATGAACAGATGGAGCGATATGGTATTATAATAGTAATGGCTTTTATCTTTCTTGGTGGATTAGGATGGCTTGGTCCTTTGAGTATTGCTATTGTTAATTTCATTACTGGAACCACAATAAACTTATAGAAATCCATCCCAACCTTCCTTTACGAAAGGAAGGAGAAGCAATCCACCCCAACCCTCCTTTATGAAAGGAGGGGGAAGCAACCAGTACCCCTCACCCTGGCCCTCTCCCGCAAGGGGAGAGGGGAAGGGAAAAATGAAAAGAGGGGAGATTTTAAAATCCATCCTAATCTTCCTTTATAAAAGGAAGGAATGAAAATCCCCCCATTCCTCCCCATATGAGGGGGGAGGATATAGGTGGGGGTGGAGAGTAAAGGAAAAGTTCCTCACCCTCCCCTTTATCCCCTCCCCTCTGAGGGAGGGGAAACAGGAGAACAAAGGGAGAGGAAAATTAAGATTCCTCCCCATATGAGGGGGGAGGATATAGGTGGGGGTGGTTAGAGGGGATTTTTAGGTTTAGTGTTTTGGATTTAGAGTGTACATATGAACGGCGTGCAGTGAATACTTATGGAGGGAGAAATGGAGGAAGGACTATTTGAATTTGTTGTAATGTTTTTTGCTAACTGGGGATGGCAGTCAATGGGCAAGGTGCCCAATCCATTAACAGGGAAGGTAGAGAAGAACCTTGAACTTGCGAAGAGAATTATTGATATAACCGAAATGTTAAGAGAGAAGACAAAGGGGAACCTTACAAAGGAGGAAGAGAGGGTTCTTTCTGCTACAATCACTGAGTTGCAGTTGAACTATGTGGATGAGTTAGAGAAAGAGAAGGCATCACAGGATAAAAAGGCAGGTAATGGAGAAAAAACAGAAGGTAGTGAAAAAACTGAGTAGTATACCTGACATCCCCGGCGTTTATTTGATGAAGGATAAAGAAGGTAGAGTGATATATGTAGGCAAGGCGGTCTCTTTAAAAAAACGGCTTGCATCATACTTTTATCAAACGGATACCAGTCCTAAAAACCTGTCTCTAATATCAAGTATACACAACTTTGACTTTATTCCTGTATCTTCAGATGCAGAGGCACTTGTACTTGAGAATATCCTCATAAAAAAATATCAGCCACGATACAATATAAATCTCAAGGATGATAAAAGTTATCCTTTTGTAAAAATTACAAAAGAGAGGTTTCCATCTATAAGGGTTGTCCGGGAACAACAGGATGGAAAATCTATGTACTTTGGACCATTTACAAATGTTGAACTAATCAAGGGTGTCTTAAAGTTTATCAGAAGGTATTATCCTGTGAGAAGTTGCAGGTATAACCTGGAGAAAAAGAAGGTAAGGTTATGTACCCAGTACTATATAAAAAGATGTGCGGGACCGTGTGAAGGAAAGATAACAGAGGAAGATTATAATAAACTTGTGGATGGTGTCACATCTTTTTTTGAAGGCAACTACAAAAGATTTACAAGGGAACTGAAGAAACAACTGAATGATGCAATAAAAAGTCGTGAATTTGAAAGGGCAGATGAGATAAAAAGGCGACTTTTTATGCTGGATGAGATGAAAAAAAGGTTCCCACTAAGGGATGAGAAAGCACTTTTTGCCTATGGAGAAAGCAATGTCCTGCCCGGTCTTAAAGACATCCTCCACCTTGAGCGGATACCCTACCATATAGAGGGTTATGATATATCCAATATACAGGGTGACCTGGCAACAGGATGCAAGGTCTCTTTTAAGGGTGGCACAGCAGATAAGGACAACTACAGGAGGTATAGGATAAAATTTGTAGAAGGGATTGATGACTGCAGGATGTTAGAGGAGGTACTCACCAGAAGGTTTGATAGTGAAGAAGAAAGGAAAGAGGTTCCTGACCTTATACTTGTTGATGGCGGAAAGGCACAACTAAATACTGCAATAAGGACACTAAAAAGGATGGGTGTAGATGATATTCCTGTGGTATCTCTTGCCAAACGTGAAGAGGAGATATATGTCAGGGGTAGTAAAGAACCACTACAACTTAAAAAGGACTCACCTGAACTTCATCTACTTCAGGCAATACGGAACGAGGCACACAGGTTTGCTGTTTCGTATCATAGAAAGTTAAGGAGTGAAAAGATAAGGAATGGTTAGGTTTATTGATGAGGCAAAGATATGGGTGAAGGCAGGTGATGGAGGGAATGGCTGTGTTGCATTCAGAAGGGAAAAGTATGTCCCGAAGGGTGGACCTTCCGGAGGAAATGGAGGCAAAGGAGGAGATGTCATCTTCAAGGCAAAAAAGGACATCCGCACACTTATTGACTTCCACTACAGACAGCACTTCAAGGCAGAGAAAGGCAGAAATGGAGAAGGGAGTAACAAGGAAGGAAGGTCAGGGGAGGACCTATTAATACCTGTTCCTGTTGGCACAATAATATATGAGATAAAGGATGGTGGTGAGGAATTTCTTGTCGACCTTTCAGAGGATGGGATGGAGTATGTGGTAGCAAAAGGAGGAAGAGGTGGCAGGGGTAATGCATCTTTTAAGTCATCTACAAATCAGGCACCAAGAAAGGCAACACCCGGGGAGACAGGAGAAGAAAGGTATCTGAAACTCGAACTGAAACTACTTGCTGATGTAGGTGTTGTGGGCTATCCCAACAGTGGCAAGTCAACACTTATATCAAAGGTCTCATCTGCAAAACCGAAGATAGCGGACTATCCTTTTACAACAATTGTCCCTAACCTTGGTGTGGTAGATTTAGGGGATTCAAGGACATTTGTGATAGCGGATATACCAGGACTTATAGAAGGTGCATCTGAGGGGAAGGGACTGGGACACAAATTTTTGAGGCACATAGAAAGGACAAAGGTTCTTATTCACCTTGTGGATCTTTCTGTCCCGGACGCACTAAAAAGATATTATAATATAAGAAATGAACTTGAAAGATACAGCAAAAAGTTATACGAGAAGGTAGAAATTATTGCTGGCAATAAGATAGACCTTGATATATCAAAGGAGAATATAAAGGTCTTTAAAGAAAAATTTGCGGATGTCTATTTTATATCAGCACTTACAGGAGAAGGTGTAAGGGAACTTATGGAGGCGGCATGGAGGGTAGTGAATGAGTATAGATCTCAACCAGATGAAGGAGAAATATAAAGAGATAAGAGACAGATGGGAAGATATAAAAGAAAAGTTTGATATTCCATCTCTCCAGAAAGAGTTTTTGTCTCTTGATGAAGAACAGGCAAAAAAGGGGTTTTGGGACCCTAAAAATGAAAAAGGGAAGATGGATAGATGGAACCTATTAAGTGAAAAACTCTCTGCTGTAAAGGAGATAGACAACAAGATTGATGAACTCAAAACAGTTATAGAACTACTTTCACAAGAGGATGATGAGGAGATAGCAAAAGAAGGGGTAAAAGATATTGAGGATATAGAGAAAAGTATCTCAGAGATAAAGAAAAAACTTATCTGGAATGCAAAGGAAGATACAAAAAATGCCATTATTGAACTCCATGCAGGTGCAGGTGGCACAGAAGCATGCGACTGGGTGGGTATGCTCTGGCGTCTGTATGCAAAGTGGGCTGCAAAGAAGGGTCTTGACGTAGAGGTAGTGGACATTCTTCCTGGTGAAGAGGCGGGTATCAAGCACCTTACTGCTATTATATCAGGTCCCTATGCCTATGGATACCTTAAAGGAGAAAGTGGTGTCCACCGCCTTGTAAGAATCTCCCCTTTTGATGCCAACAAGAGGCGACATACAAGTTTTGCTGCTGTTACGGTGCTACCTGATGTATCCAGGGATATAAACATTGATGTAAAGGATGAAGACATAGAAATGGAGACATTCAGGTCAGGTGGACCAGGTGGACAGAATGTCAATAAGGTATCAACTGCTGTCCGTCTGAAACACATACCCACAGGTATTGTTGTCCAATGTCAGACAGAACGTAGTCAGTTTAAGAATAGAGAACTTGCTATGAAACTTTTGAAAAGCCGACTGTACCAGAAACAACTTGAAGAACAGGAAAAGGCAGAGGCAGAGATGCGTGGTAAACAGAAGAAGATAGAGTGGGGGAGTCAGATAAGGTCATATGTCTTCTGTCCCTATACACTTGTGAAAGACCACAGGACTGGTTTTGAGACAGGTAATGTGGAGGCAGTTATGGATGGAGAGATAGATGGTTTTATAGAGGCAGAACTTGAATATCTTGCAAAAAACGGACAATGAAAGTATTGATCACAGCAGGACCAACAAGGGAATATCTTGACCCTGTAAGGTTCATCAGCAATCCCTCTACAGGCAAGATGGGATACATCATAGCGAAAGAGTGTATAAAAAGGGGCTATGAGGTTATCCTTATAAGTGGCCCGACACATATTAATGTTCCTTCAGGGGTTAAGTGTATAAATGTTGAGACAGCAGAAGAGATGAAACAGGCGGTATTGAGGTGTTTTCCACAGGCAGATGTACTTATTATGTCTGCGGCGGTAAGTGACTGGAGACCGGTAAAAAGGGCAAAAGAGAAAATTAAAAGGAAAAAGGTGTGGAACCTGAAACTTGTTCCTAATCCTGACATATTGAAAGAGGTGGCAAAAATAAAAAAGGCACACCAGAAAGTGATTGGTTTTGCCCTTGAGACAGAAGAAATTATAAAAAATGCCAAAAAGAAGTTGAAGGAGAAAAACATGGACATAATTGTGGCAGACACCCCTGCCTTTTTCGGGGAAGGGAAAGAAGCAGATGTTGTGTTTATTTACAGGGATGGAACTACAGAGTCATTTAAGAAGATAACAAAAGAAGCGGTTGCAAAACATCTCATATCCCTTCTTAGATTTTTTTAAATAACATATAGTTACTTGATAAAATAAACAAGTTTGTTCACTATATAAAGCGAGGTGTTAAAATGGATAAACCAACAATAACTTCAAAAGATGGGCTGTTTTTGCTTTCAGGGATTCCATTTCATCTTGAGATGGAGAAAATTGTTGAGAAGTTCAGGATACCAGATAAGTCCGATGAATTTTCTTTTTTGAAAGATATGCTACAGGAAGCAGAGAAGACAGGGGTGCCAAAGGCAGTTTACAGAACTGGTTATATTGACAGCAGGTCAGAGGATGGTGTTGTTATAAACGGAATAGAATTTAAAAGCAGGGTATTAAGGGTGAACCTTCAGGATAGTGAGAGGGTGTTTATGTATGTTGTCAGTTGTGGGCAGGAACTTGAAAAATGGTCTAAGTCATATACAGACCCATTTTTCAGTTATATCACTGACTACATTAAAGAGTCGGTACTGCACTCTGCAATAAACTTTTTCTTTGACTACATAAAAGAGATATATAATGTCCCAAAGTTTTCAAAGATGGCACCTGGTTCACTGAAGGACTGGCCCATAGAGCAGCAGAGAAAACTTTTTGATGCCATAGGAGATGTAGAAGGCACAGCAGGGGTTGTACTTACAGATAGTTTTCTTATGGTCCCTTCAAAGTCCGTATCAGGTATTATATTTCCCACTGAGGTAACATTTGAGAGTTGTATGCTTTGCCCCAGAGAGAAGTGTCCCTCAAGACGCGCTCCCTACAATAGTTCCCTGTATAACAGCAGATACAGGAATACCTGATCTTATCCTTGATTGAAAGATGAGGGGAGATTTTAAAATCCACCCCAACCCTCCTTTATGAAAGGAGGGAGAAATCCTTTCAATTCCTCCCCATACGAGGGGGGAGGATATAGGTGGGGGTGGTTAGAGGGGATTTTTAGGTTTAGTGTTTTGGATTTATAGTTTATTTATAGGTGGGGGTGGAGAGTCAGGAAAAGTTCCTCACCCTCCCCTTTATCCCCTCCCCTCTGAGGGAGGGGAAACAAGAGAACAAAGGGAGAGGGGGTTTGGTGAGGGTGGAGTCCCCTTCAATTCCTCCCCATACGAGGGGGGAGGATATAGGTGGGGGTGGAGAGTCAGGAAAAGTTCCTCACCCTCCCCTTTTATCCCCTCCCCTCTGAGGGAGGGGATAAAAGAAAACAAAGAGAGAGGGAAAATCCATCCTAACCTTCCTTTATAAAAGGAAGGAATAGGAAGAAAGAGGAGAGAAATTTCCCACTTTTGTAAAGGGGGATACAGGGGGATTTTCCCTCTTTGTAAAGAATCTTAAAATCTTCTAATCCATAGAGTTTTTAAGTTTCATATAAGAGTAGCGAGTAGAGAGTAGCAAGTAGCAAGAATAAATATCCTTACTTTTAAGTTTAGTGTTTTGGATTTAGAGTTTCATATGAACGGAGTGCTGTGAATATTTACCTTGCCCTCAATAATAGATATGTGGTAGAATAATATGGAGGGAAGATGAGAAAAAAAGAAGGGCGAGATGGCGTTGCGATGATAATGGTGCTGGCAATGCTGGTTATCTTTGCCGCACTTATTGTTGCAGTTGTAATATCCTCCACCACCGCCATCAGAAGGGCTCACTTCTACAAAGACAAGGCAACAGCCCTCCAGGTCGCCCAGGGAGGTATAGAAGAAGTTCTTTACCGGATGAATTATAGCCAGTATGACACAGGTACCTATCCTGCTTTTACTACCCCATCAGAAGATATAATACCTCCTGGCTTTCTTTCAGGAGCGGTGGCAACACTAAGTGTAGATTCTTCCTGTGAAACAAAACTTATTTCCATTGGAAGTTACAGAGGCAGAACAGCACAGGTAGAAGTAAATATCAAAGGATATGCCCATATAGGAAACCACCTTAAACCGGTGGTTGGAGAGTTGCCGGACGGTGGTATTCCCGAGGCATTTAACAAACATACCATATATGCCACACAAATAAGAGAAATAGGTACAATAGGTACAACTGTAAAAGGGAATATTACAACTACGACTCCCAAACCAGACCCTTTCCCTTCCTCCCTGTTTGGAGCCACATGGACAAAGATAGAAAACACTTCTATACCACTTCTTTCAGATATACCAGATAACCCTGAAGACCTTATACCACCAATACCAACACCAGAACCAGACCCACCGGGATGGAATAAAATCTTTAAAGATGGTGATGATTTTCCTCCGATGGGATTTTCTGGTTCTTATAGTATTGATGAGGAGGGAACTGAAACATATACAATTAGTTCTGGTACTATTGATGGAAACTGGATCTTTGAAAAAGCAGATGGGTCAACAGGTTTAATTGTTAAAATAGAAGGTTCTGCCACATTAAATCCTGGTTGTGTAATTAAGGCAGGTGCAGGTGGAGCAAGTCCTCCAGAAAGTGCGGATATAGTTTTAAATTTTTCAGGGTCAAATAACCCAAATATACAAGGGCAACTTGTTGCAGAAGGT
Organism: Candidatus Ratteibacteria bacterium; assembly: GCA_028697565.1. Lineage (GTDB taxonomy): Bacteria > Ratteibacteria > UBA8468 > B48-G9 > JAFGKM01 > JAAYXZ01. Next base: position 1,581 of record JAQVEU010000014.1, on the reverse strand, counting down.
GATATAACAATAAATGTTGGAGTTTCCTATCCAAATCAAATTGGTTCAATAGGAGAAACAACTTTATGGGCGGGTGAGACAATTACAATAGATTACACCTCTGCCCAGGGACCAGAAATAAGGGGACATATAAGAGGGAAAGAGATATACCTGAAGTGTGGGGCGAACAGAATGGTTATCACTGGAAATGTATATGGAGAAAGCACAGTAAATTTTCAGGATAATACAAATACCACTGATGGTTTTACTATAAATGGGGATGTGATAGGAAAAGATGGGATTTACTTTACAAATAATCAGGGGAAAACTTCTGTTTATTCTTTAATTACAAAAAGTAGTTTAACAATTCCATCTGTTAGTGGTTTTTCTCTTAACATTGACAGCACAGGCAGTTCAAGCAAGGCAGGAATTGTTCTGTATCAGGAGGACGATGCAACCTTAGAATTAACGATAAACGGGCAGATAACACTTACAATAGGAGAAGAGCAGGTTGCGGGAATAATGGTCTATTTTGATAAACCACCAGTTGGAGATGACAACGAAGGGAAAACTTCAAATATTACAATTTCAGGTAATATAAATTTTAATGATACGGAACATGATAAGTTTTTGCTTATAAACCAGTCAGATGAGGGTTCAATAACGATAAATACTCCTGGGCAATCTATAAATGGTAGTATCTATTCTGTTTATTACAGAGATACTGATCAAAAAATTACCCTGACGGATGGAGATATTACAGGTTCTATAATTACTAATGGAACTGTGGAATTACAGGGTGGAAGTATCACCTACGACCCTGATCCTTATCTACACAACTCGCAGGTATATAAAGGATTCTTCTGGGGCAGGAGGAGATATGTGCCTGTCCCTGGTAGTTGGAGGGTCGTGTGGTAAGAATAGTGAGCCCTCTCCTCATCCTTCATCTTCTCCCACAAGGGGCGAGCGGCTCTTGTGTCTACTCCCTCCTTTTGTAAAGGAGGGTTGGGGTGGATTGCTTCTCCTTCCTTTCGTAAAGGAAGGTTGGGATGGATTTCTAAATCTCCCCTATCCCTTCTTTGTTAAAGAGGGGGATAAGGCAGGACGGGTGAGGGAGGGGAAAAAAGAGAACAAAGGGAGAGGATGAAGGTGAGGGGCAAGAATGGGAAGATGCGGAATGAAGGAAAAAACAAGATGAATAAAAAAATTAAAAGTGGCTTTACGATGTTAGAACTGGTGGTTGCCATATTTCTTATTGCTGTCGTTATAGGAACTGCACTCCTTATAATGGCTGCAAACCTTAATGTTATTGATAAGTCCAATGATATAATGGTGGCAAATGCACTCATCCAGTACACAGTGGAGGACATCCACAATATAGAGTTCCCACCTGTGTATTATGATAGACAGGCACGATTTGGAGACAGACCCATTGATGGCACTACTTATATATCTCCTGATGAGGTTGATTCAGCAAAAGATGGTAATGACTGGACACCTGATGAACTACAGGACAAATATATTGTCAGGCGGTATGACTTTAGGTATGACGGAAGTGGAGGCCTTTTTACAGATGCCACACAGGAGGATACAGACAGGACG
>JAQVEU010000013.1 GCA_028697565.1 Candidatus Ratteibacteria bacterium | reverse complement strand
GGTGGGGGTGGAGAGTAAAGGAAAAGTTGTCACCCTCCCCTTTATCCCCTCCCCTCATAGGGAGGGGAAACAGGAGAACAAGGGGAGAGGAAATCCACCCCAACCCTCCTTTATGAAAGGAGGGAGAAGCAATCCATCCTAACCTTCCTTTACAAAAGGAAGGAATTAAAAGAGGTAAAAATTTCCCACTTTTGTAAAGGGGGATACAGGGGGATTTTTCCCCTCTTTGGTAAAGAGGGGTGAGGGGAGATTTTTGGATTTTGAGTTTTGGATTTCGAGTTTTGAGTTTAGAGTTTTGGATTTAGAGTTTACTAAAGGGGGGTAAATACTGAAGAAAAACATTTTTATAACGATATTAGTTATTCTTATTGTCCTATTGCCATTTGTCCTTATTAAAATAAAACATACAGATATATGTCTCTTCAAGCCCCACTACCAGATTATTGAGGGCTACATATCAGATGGGGACCTATTAGGAGACATACTCCTTGCGAATGGGTTGACTACCGACAACATAGCAGGAATTACAGAAGAACTAAAAAATGTTTTTGATGTAAGAAGGTGTAACATAGGTGACAGGTGGGAGATATACCTTACGAGAGAAGGGCAATTTGCGAAGTTTATATACTATAATGGGCCTATTGATTTTTATATTGTGGAATATTCCCCGGACAGTAATACCTATACTGCAACTGCCAAACAGATAGATGTTGAGAAGAAAATGTGTGGTGCCTCGGGACAGATAGCAAGTTCTTTATATGAAAGTATGACTCCTCTATGCATCAGTCCTGAACTCATTATCCAGTTTGCAGAGATTTTTGCATCAAAGATGGACTTCTTTACTGACTGTCAGACAGGGGACACATTTACACTTCTCTGGGATGCATATGTGGACAAAAAAGGCAACTCCCTGAAGGATGTAAGGATAGTGGCGGCATCCTATTCATCTGCTGGAAAGACATATTATGCCTTCTATTTTGAACCACCTCTTGGACAAGGTTGCTATTATGATGAAGATGGCAAGAGTGTTGAAACAGCATTTTTGAAGGCGCCACTGAACTACAGAAGGATATCTTCTTATTTTACACACAGTCGGCTACATCCAATATATAAGGTTTACAGACCACACCTTGGGATTGACTATGCTGCACCAAAGGGCACCCCTATTTCAGCCATAGGAGATGGAACGGTAGAGTACGTTGGATGGCGCAAAGGACTGGGGAAGACCATAATAATAAAACATCCAAACAATTATACATCATGGTATGGGCACCTCTCAGAAATAGCAAAAGGTGTAACTTCTAAAAGAAAGGTAAGAAAGGGGCAGGTGATTGGATATGTGGGCTCCACAGGGGTAGCAACAGGTCCTCATCTTGACTTCCGTGTCCAGAAGGGTGGAAAGTTTATCAACTTCCTTGCAATGAAGATGCCTCCTTCCTATCCACTTTCAGAAAGATATATCCCGGAGTTTAATTCTATGAAAGACATACTTAAAAGCAGGATGGAAGCACTTAAAGGAGAACAAAAGATTGTTGTTTTTAAAGAGCCAGAAGAGTAGGGAATAGATATGGGGATGATACTTGCGTCAAGTTCACCAAGAAGACAGGAACTTATAGAAAAGATAACTGATAAATTTACAGTGGTTCCTTCTGATGTTGACGAAACAACTATAAAAGAAACAGACCCTGTGAGGTTTGCTGTTGAGGTGGCTGTGTTGAAGGCAAAGGATGTTGGGGAGAGATACCCTGATGATGTGGTAATAGGGGCTGATACTATTGTGGCACTTGGGAATTCCATTATAGGAAAGCCAACGGATGAAGATGATGCAAGAAAAATTTTGGGAGTTCTTTCAGGAACAAGGCACAGGGTGATAACAGGTATAGCGGTCTATAGAAAGAGGGATAGCAAACTTCTTACTGCCCATGAGATAAGTTATGTAAAGTTCAAAAAACTTTCATCTAAAGAGATTGAGCAGGAGATAAAAAGAAATGAATATATGGACAAGGCAGGTGCTTATGCAATCCAGTCGGTTGGTGACAGATTTGTTGAGGAGATCAGGGGTGACTATGACAATGTTGTGGGACTGCCTATAAAAAAACTAAAACGTCTTCTGATGATATTTGATATACCTCCCTGTGAGATAGATATTGTGGATATGGCACTCCCGAAGAACTGGGCTGTGGGAAGAAGTGGTGGTATGGTTGTCTTTGTCCCTGATGCGGTCTATGGAGATAGGGTAAGGGTGAGCATAACGGAAAGGAAGAAACACTTTGCATACGGGAAGGTTTTAAAGGTTGTACGGCCATCTCCTTACAGGACAGAACCGTTATGCAGACACTTTGGCACCTGTGGTGGTTGTATAATGCAGAACCTTTTATATGAAACACAGATTGACCTGAAAGGCAGGTATCTTTTAAACACCTTACAGAAAATAGCAGGTCCAAAGGTACTTGAAGGTGTGGATGTCTCCTCTGTCTGTCCTTCTCCAGATATCTTCTATTACAGGAACAAGATGGAATTTGCATTTGGAGAGGATGATGGAACGGTTGTGCTTGGATTGAGAGAAAGAAGTTCTCCTGTTGGTGGATATAGAAAGGGAACAGTGGCACTTTCAGAGTGTGTGATATTCAGTGATATTGTAAGAGATATATTTCCTATCTTTAGAGAATTTGCGCAAAAAACAGGACTTGGTGTTTATGACCCTTATACTAATGAGGGCTTCTTCCGTCATCTTGTCATCAGAGAAGGCAAAAACACAGGTGAGGTGATGGTATTACTTATTACAAAAAGTGGGGAGGTACCTGATATGACAGGACTGATGGATGATATGCCTGAAAGTGTTAAAAGTTTGTGGTGGGTGGAGAACAACCGTACCTCAGATGTTGTATTTTTTGAAAGAAAACATAACCTTTATGGAAGTTCTTTTATAACAGAGGAGATGTGTGGTATGAGGTTCAGGATATATCCGCAGTCGTTTTTCCAGCCGAATACAAGGGCAGCCGCGTTGTTATATTCAAAAATAGGTGAAGAACTTAAGGATGCAGGGGTAGATAAACTTCTCGGACTTTACTGCGGAAGTGGTGTGATGGAGACATCTCTTTCATCTGTGGTAAAGGAGGTTGTTGGGGTGGATATAGAGTTATCCAATATATCAACTGCTAATGAGAATTGTAAGACAAATAATATCAAAAACTGTCACTTTTATCAATGTTCTGTTGAGGACCTATTTAAAAAACACAGGGATGTGGTAAATAATCCAGATGCTGTTATTATTGACCCGCCAAGGGCCGGACTGAGTAAAAAGGCACTCAAAAATATCATATCGCTTGGTAGCAGAAGGATAATGTATGTTTCCTGTAATGTTTCTACGTTTGTGAGAGACATCAAGGAACTGAAGGAGGCAGGGTACAATATAAAAAAACTTTTGCCTTTTGACTTCTTTCCACACACAGCACATCTTGAAACATTAGGGGTATTTGAAAAAGAGTAGAGAGTAATGTTCCATTGTAAGATTAAAGAAAAATCCATCCCAACCTTCCTTTACAAAAGGAAGGAGAAGCAATCCATCCCAATTTCCCCCCTTTAATAAAGGGGGGTGAGAGGGGAGTTTAACACTCTGTGCCTACATCCATACTTTTAACTTCTCTTTATCCCTATCTCTGTAGATACCTCTGCCTTTTGATATCTTGCCACAATTTCTACAAACTTCTCAAATGATATACCTTCACCTGTCAGTTCCTTAAACTCCCTTATAAACCCATCTATTGCTTCAGGAGAAATAAACCCACTTCTTATGCCTGTATAAAGTGTTTCAAATCCATCCCTGTCCAATTTGTCTGTAATTTTTGTGAGCTCTTCATATATTGCCTGCTTTCTTTTCTCATCAATAATAGTGGCAAACTCCTCTTCCAGTGCTTGCTCTGCCTTGAGCCCGAACTCATAACCAGTGGATATCTCCTGTATCTTTTTCATCTGTTGTATCCTTTTTCTTACAGCCCTCTTTACACAGATATTGCCATAGATAATGGGAAAAAGTATAAGGGGGATACCAAAATACATTCCTGTCCAGATGAGACCTATAAAGTTCCCAAGTGAAGGGTTACCATCATACACAGGTTTTATATATTCAATGAATCCTGTCAACACTCCTTCCCTGAGTGTAAATGTCCAGGAGTATATAAAGTCAGCGAGGATAAGTAAAATTCCGAATATGACCCCTCTTATATATCCATAGTCCTGTGCGTTTTCTTCTGTAAGTGTTATAGGGATACCCAAAAATTTTTTTACAGGGACAAGCATTGTTTCTGTAAGTATCAACAACCTGTTCCTTATCTCTTCTATATCTTTTTCAAAGGAGCCATACACAATCATATTTTTTTCACTCCCTTTATATATAGCCACAAACCTGTTTACTGGCAGTGAAAACTGCATATTAAAATACGGAAAAGAGAAGTCCCGCTTTGTATAAAGGGTCCAGGTACCATATGGTGTTTCTATCTCTGCTTCTTTGTTGTATCCAAGGTATCCCATCAACTGGTATGTACGTGAACTTATATCTTTGAAGTATTTTATGGTCTCATAGGTATTTTTTAATATGTCGTCCATATAACCTATTTTACACCAAAAAATTAGTTGACAAAAATTTATTCTGTCAGGTCTCTGGTGCTCAGCCGTCTTCTAACAGGAAGACAATACTGGACTATAAGGCAGATGTAGAACTGACAGAACAGCAGACAAAGGAGATAGAGAAAAGGGTGCGTGAGAAATATCGGCTAAGAGGAGAGGTGGTGGTGGATGATATTGAGACCGGCAGGAAGATAGACCAGTTACTTACAAAAGAGCAGAAGGATAGATGGAATAAGATAAGACAGGGAGGTGTTCAGAAATAGGGGAGAGGATTGAGTAGAGTATGAAACTATGAGAATCATATCTCACTCATCTTTCTTACCCTTTGGAGGTCTCGGTTCAATTCCTTTTGTAGTTCACTAATCACTGGTCACTAATCACTCGCTTTTCTTATGTCTTATACTAATCACTGATCACTAATCACTGCTTTTAATCACTGCCTTTACGTGGGCGGTGCAGGAATTGGCGCCCTCGCATCCCACTACGGGATGTCTCACCATCTCGTCATCCTTGCCAAACAATGCTCCTTACTCGTCGCATTGGCAATGGGTCGGCCACCCGCTGAAATTACTCCTACTCGTCGCAATTTCTTACTTCGCTCCCCTGAAATCCTAACTGTTCAGGATTTCAGCCTGCGACCTCTCGCTTCGCTCTTCAGGAGGGGGTGCTTCCCCCTTCCTGATATAGTCCTCCCCCCAAGACGGACTACACGAGGGAAAATACTTTTCCCTCTTACCCTTTGGAGGTCTCGGTTCAATTCCTTTTGTAGTTCACTAATCACTGATCACTAATCACTGCCTTTACGTCTTATACTAATCACTATTCACTAATCACTGCTTTTAATCACTGCCTTTACGTCTTATACTAATCACTGATCACTAACCACTGCCTTTACTCACTGCCTTTACGTGGGCGGTGCAGGAATTGAACCTGCGACCTCTTGCGTGTGAAGCAAGCGCTCTAACCCCTGAGCCAACCGCCCGGGAAAAACCAGTGAATAGTGAGCAGTGGTTAGTGATTAGTAAAAAATGAGAAGCAAAAACTATTGCCTCACTAATCACTTTCCACTAATCACTGGCTTGTTTATTATACCATTTTCGGTAATAAAACCCTTTATAAGATTCACAGGGGTTATATCAAACGCAGGATTATAAACAGGGGCATCAACAGGAGAAATCAGATGTCCTTTAATTCTTCTTACCTCATCCCCATCCCTTTCTTCTACAGGTATCTCTCTACCATCCCTTATAGAAAGGTCAAAGGTTGAATGAGGGGCTGCTATATAAAGGTCAATACCGTGATATTTTGCCAGAACTGCTAATGAATATGTCCCTATCTTGTTTGCTGTATCTCCATTTCTTGCTATCCTGTCTGCCCCTGTAATTACCATGTCTATCCCACCTTGCTTCATTAAATAACCTGCCATATTATCACATATAAGCGTGTAAGGTATCCCTGCCTTTTTCAATTCCCATGTGGTCAATCTTGCACCCTGTAATACAGGTCTGGTCTCATCTACAAATATATGAATCCTTTTGCCCTGCTTCTTTGCTATAAAAAAAACCGACAGGGCTGTTCCATATCCACTTGTTGCAAGACCTCCTGCATTGCAGTGGGTAAGGATATTCATACCATCTTTTATCAGGGTAGCACCGTTTATCCCTATCATATAACAACATTTAATGTCCTCTCTATATATATCTTCTGCCTCTTTAACTAACCTCTGTTTCAGTTCTTCAACAGTTATGTTCTTCCTTTCTTTCAGAACCTTTTCCATACGGGAAAGAGCAAAGAACAGATTGTAGGCAGTAGGTCTTGATGTTTTAATATAGTTGATATCCCTTGTGATAACTTGTATAAATTTCTCCCTGTCCTGTATATTTGTCTTTAATGCAGAAAGGGCAATTCCATAGGCAGCCACACAGCCAATCGCAGGGGCACCCCTGATACTCAGGTTTCTTATAGAACTCCATACATCCCTGATATTTTTTAGTTCAACTATCTTTTCTCTCTCAGGAAGGTATCTCTGGTCTATAATGTATAATCTTCCATCTTCCCACCACAGTGTTTTTATTATGGGTCTGTACATAGCTAAAAGTAATAAGTCAAAAGTCAAAACTTCCCTCTGCCTACACTACAAGGCGAAAAGATGACTCTCCTAATATAAGTTTAAGTTCTTCTAAAAACTCAATATCAGGATTTACTGTATATGTCCCTGCCTTCATCTTTACCTTTTTATTCCCATTCTTTATAAGATTGATGTAAATTGGGCAGTTCCCTCTGTTTTTTATAAATAGCCCCTTTAACCTTTCAAGTTTCTCATCCTGTAATGGGAGTTTTATATCTATCTCCACACCGGAGAGGAACTGGTCCTTTGCTGTATTCAGGGTTGCCACTTCATCCGCCACAACTGTGATTTCATCCCTTTTTTCCAGACGTCCCTTTACAAAGAGGACTGCTCCCTTTCTTATCAATGTTGAGTATGAGTTATATACACGAGAATAGAAAAGAACCTTTACCCTGCCTGTTGTATCTTCCATCTCGCCAAATGCCATCCTTTCACCCTTTCTGGTACTTGTCCTTTTTATCTCTGTGAGGAGCCCTCCTATACATACAGGAATACCCTCTCTTACATTTTCAAGTTCGGATATAGAAACATTAGAAAAGACACCTATCAGTGAAGTATATTTTTTGAGCGGGTGACCTGTAAGATATACACCAAGCATCTCCTTTTCATAGGAAAGAAGCCGTGTTTCAGGCCACTCCGGGAGGGACTTGACAAGTCCTCTTTCCATAGCAGGACTTACACTATTCTTATCTATTGAAAAGATATCTATCTCCCCTTCACTTTTCTTCTTTTGAATCTTAGAACCACTCTCTATTGCTTCATCTATAATTGCAAAAAGTTGTGACCTGGGAATCTCTAAATAGTCAAATGCACCTGCCTTTATTAAACTCTCTATCACCTTTTTATTAACTGCTCTGAGATTTACCCTTTCACAGAAGTCAAAAAGTGACCTAAAGATACCATGTTTCCTTTCTTCTATTATGGACTTTATTGCACCTTCTCCCACATTTTTTATAGCAGACAGCCCGAATAAAATATCGTTCCCAAATATCTTAAACTTATCATCACTCTCGCAAATATCAGGTGGTAGTATCCATATGTTCATCCTCTCACATTCGTCTATATACTCTGCAATTTTATCAAAACTACCGATTTCACTGTTGAGCAGTGCTGTCATAAACTCAAGGGGCTCGTTTGCCTTCAAAAATGCTGTTTGATATGAAAGCAGGGCATAACCAGTGCTATGGGATTTATTGAAACCATAACCGGCAAATTTTGCAATCTGTTCAAATATCTTTTTTGCCACTGCCTCTGATACGCCATTTCTCTTTGCCCCTTCTACAAACATCTCCCTCTTTTCTTCCATTGCCTCAACATCTTTTTTCCCCATAGACCTTCTGAGTTCATCTGCCTGGCCCATTGTAAAACCAGCGAGCCGATGCGCTATCTCCATTACCTGTTCCTGGTAAAGAATTACACCATAGGTGCTTTTAAGGATGGGCTCAAGCAAGGGATGGTCATAGACAATACAGGAGGGGTCTTTTTTCCTTTTAATATACTCACTCACCATACCGCTTTTCATGGGGCCTGGCCTGTATAACGCAAGTATTGCAATAATATCCTCAAAACTCTGTGGCTCTATATCTTTCAGGAGACGTTGCATCCCCTTACTTTCAAGTTGGAATATCCCGGATGATTCTCCTCTTGAAAGGAGTTGATATGTCTTTTTATCGTTTAATGGAAAGTCCTCTATCTCTATACCTTTTCTCTCCTTTATCAGATTAAGTGAGTCCTCTATAACCGAAAGTGTCTTTAACCCTAATACATCTACCTTGAGAAGCCCTATCTTCTCAATGGACTCCATCTCATACTGTGTGGCAAGTTCTCCACCTGATGCACGGAACAGAGGAGCATACTCATATACAGGTGTTTCGGTTATAACCAGCCCTGCGGCATGGGTAGAAGAATGTCTTGTAAGTCCTTCTAATTTAAGTGCTATATCAAACAGATTTTTGATACGTTCTTCACTCTCTATAATCTTTTTTATATCAGGATTGTGAGATATCTCTTCTGCAAGAACTGTACCCGGTTCAGGAGATATAAGTTTTGCTACTCTATCCACATCACCATAGGTAAGACCCAGTGCCCTCCCAACATCTCTAACTACTGCACGCGCAGCCATCCTTCCGTACGTCCCTATCTGTGAGACATTATCCTTACCATACTTTTCTCTTATATAGGAAATGACCTCATCCCTACGTCTGTCACAGAAATCCACATCCACATCTGGCAAACTTATTCTTTCAGGATTCAAAAATCTTTCAAATATAAGGTTATAGTGAAGTGGATTAATCTCTGTAATACCAAGAAGATAGGCAACCAAACTACCTGCAGCAGAACCCCTTCCGGGACCGACCCTTACCTTATGTTGTTTTGCGTAGTTAACAAAATCCTGAATGATAAGGAAATAACTGGGAAAACCCATCTTTTTTATCACCTCAAACTCATACCTTGCCCTTTCTATTACCTCATTTTTTACAGGTGTATCTTCAAGTTTCCTTCCACAATCCAGCCCGAATTTTTCCCTCAGTCCCTTTATTATCAACTCTTCAAGATAGACATCAGGACTTTTCCCTTCCGGTGGTTGAAATACAGGTAGGTGATATGTGCCTATATCTATCTTTACATTACATCTTTCTCCTATCTCAACCGTATTTTTCAGCGCTTCCGGGACATCCTTAAAGGCAGTATGCATCTCATCAGGTGTCTTAAAATAAAACTCATCTGTCTGAAACCTCATCCTGTCCTTATCTTCTATATGTGCCTGTGTTTGTATACAGAGTAAGACCTCATGGGCAAAGGCATCTTCTTTCTGGATGTAGTGACAGTCATTTGTGGCAACCAATCCTGCCCCTGTTTTTTTTGCTACTTCTATCAATAATTTATTAACCTTATCCTGTTCTGTAATTTTGTTATCCATTATTTCTAAATAGAAGTTCTCCCTGCCAACAATATCTTGATATAGACCTATAATTTCAACTGCCTTGTCTATATTTCCAGCAAGAAGACAGGACGGTACTTCTCCTTTCAGGCAACCGCTAAGAACTATAATACCTTCGGAGTTCTCTGCAAGGAGTTCCTTATCTATTCGTTGTTTATAGTAAAATCCTTCTGTATAGGCAAGGGTTGAAAGTTTAAGAAGATTGCGGTAGCCTTTTTCATTGGTAGCAAGGAGTGTTAGATGAAAGGCCGATTCCTTTTTGCTGTTATATTCCTGCTGAAACCTGCTATCAGGGGCAATGTACATTTCCGTTCCTATGATGGGCTTTACTCCATGTTTGAGGGATTCTTCGTAGAACTTCAAAACTCCACCCATAGTACCATGGTCTGTAATAGCAAGTGCCTTCATCCCTGCTCTGTGGGCTATATGTGGGACCTGTTCTATACGACACATACCATCAAGCAAACTGTACTCGGTATGTAGATGAAGATGGACAAACTCTTTCATCAAACCCCCTTTAAATTTCATTTTTTATTCTTTACTGTGGAACGGAGAATTGACTGGTATATCTTACCTTCTGTCTTGAAAGATGAACTTATGGCAATCTCCACCATCTGCATCTCTTTGATATTCCTTACACCAAGGGAGCCCATTGAAAGTTTTAGTGCACCCATCAAATTCTGTGACCCATCATCAACCTTTGCTGGCCCGAACAATATCTCTTTAAGTGTACAGGAAACACCAACCTTAATTCTTGTGCCCCTCGGCAGGTTTTCATCAGAGGTTGCCATTCCCCAGTGATAGCCCTTGCCGGGTGATTCAACTGCCTTAACAAAGGCAGAACCAATCATAACAGCATCTGCTCCTGATGCAAACGCCTTACAGATATCTCCACTGCTTACCATTCCACCATCTGTAATAATTGGAACATATCTTCCTCTTTTTTTATAATATGTATCCCTGGCATTTGCACAGTCGGCTGTGGCAGTTACCTGGGGCACCCCTATGCCAAGAACCTCTCTTGTAGTACAGGCAGCACCAGGACCTATGCCAACAAGTAGCCCGGATATACCTGTTTCCATCAGTTCCATTGCAACATCAAAGGTAACACAGTTGCCGACAACAACAGGAACCTTTGCTGCCTTGCATAAGGTATTGAAGTCCAGTGCCTTATATGAGGATGTTATATGTCTTGCAGTGGTAACAGTTGACTGTACCACAAATATATCCACTCCTGCCTCCTGACATATCTCCAAAAACCTCTCTGCATACTGTGGAATACAACTTACAGAACATATAACTCCCCCCTTCTTTATCTCCTCCACCCTCTGAGCCACAAGTTTTTCTTTTACAGGTTCTCTATAAACATTCTGTATCAGTGCTGTTGAATCTTCATAGGGACTCCTGATAATTTTTTCCACAACTTCATAGGGGTCTTCATATCTTGTATATATCCCCATAAGATTCAAAACCCCTATACCTCCTAACTTTCCTATCTCCACAGCAAACCTTGGGTCACATACACCATCCATAGCAGCAGCAAGGACAGGAATCTTCATCCTTATCCCTGCCATTTCTGTAGAGATATCAACCTCTTCGGGATTGATGGTGGTATTTCCCGGAACAAGTGAGATATCATCAAATCCATAACAGACCCTTGCCCTTCTGTTAACACCTATCCACATAGCCATGTCTTTTCTCCTTTGTTAGAACAGTTATAATTTTAAATACTCTGTAAATTTCTTCTGGGGTAAGGGTTTCTACCCGGACATCAGGAGAAATCCCATTTTCTTTTAATAACTTTTTAAATGACCCTTTTTCTATACCAAAGATTTTGTGGGTAACATTAGATATCTTCTTCCTCCTTAAACTAAAAATACGTGGCAAAAAGTCCCAGAATTCCTTTTCATTCTCTATCTTTATAAGAGGTGTTTCAAGAGGAATGAGTTTAACTACCACTGAGTCCACCTCTGGTTTAGGGAAGAAAACATCCCTTTTCAAAAGATAACATATTTTTGCCTGGCAGTAAATAGAAAGCAGGACAGAGATAACACTATAGTCCTTGCTCTTAGGAACTGCTGTAAGTCGTTTTCCAACCTCTTTCTGGACCGTAAGGAGGGAGAGTTCTATCCTGTCCCTGATATTAAGTATCTTAAAGACAATGGGTAAACTTATGTAATAAGGGGTATTCCCTATCACCTTGACCTTCCTGTCAAACATTTCCCACCACTCTCTCTTTGTTTCAAGAAAGTCCTTTTCTATAAGGTGGAAGTTTGGATATTCAGAAAACCGAGTTCTTAATATATCGCAGAAGGCAGGGTCTATCTCAAATGCATATACATCCCTTACCTTTTCTATAATCCCATCTGTAAGGGCACCCATCCCCGGCCCTATCTCAACCACTACATCATCTTTATCAAGTTCAGCAAATGAGAGGAGTTTATCTCTCGCATTTCTATCTATAAGAAGGTGCTGGCCAAGATACTTCTTTATATTGATATCTCTTGCCTGAAGAAGTTCAAGGCATTTTTTCAGTGTAAGAAACTCCATAATCTACTCCTGTATAGATATAAGTGAAGCATAGAGTATCAAGTAGCAAGTAGAGAGAAATCCCCTCCCACCCCCCTTTAATAAGGGGGATTTTTGCTCCTTCCTTTCATAAAGGAAGGTAGGGATGGATTTCTAAATCCCCCTCTCCTTAAGGCATCTCCCCGCACAGC
>JAQVEU010000165.1 GCA_028697565.1 Candidatus Ratteibacteria bacterium | reverse complement strand
AGAGATACAGCGACTACAGAAAGAGACAGGCATAACAATGGTATATGTAACCCATGACAGAAGAGAAGCAATGGCTATGGGAACAAAGATTGCTTTAATAAATGGAGGCAGGATTATAGAGGTCGGCTCTCCATTACAACTATATTTCCATCCACAAAATAGATACACAGCAGAGTTTCTTGGGGAGATAAATATTATTAGGGGCAGGGTTGGCAAAATTACTACCAATTATACAGAAATACTAACTGAAGAAGGAACTTTGACTATCGCAAAAATAATACCACTGGAAGGGAAAGAGATAGAGATGGGATTCAGACCTGAAAATATACACCTCTACCCTGCTGACAAACAAAATGTATTAACTGGTGTTGTAAAAGAGATTGAATACTCAGGGGAAACAGCAAAGGTCAGGATAGAAACAAAAAAAGGAAACAACTTTTTCTTAAGGTTGCTTTCAAGGGAAATGAAAAACATACAAAAAGATTGTGAACTATCCTTTTCTATATCCCCTGATGACCTTATTGTGTTTTCTTAATAATGCAAAAATGAAAACAAAACTAATATACGGGTTGTGTTTAGGATTTCTTGCCTATTTTATTGCATACCCTCTTGTGTATATATTCATCAATAGTTTCGCTGTTGATGGAAATATAACCTTCAAGATATTTACAACAGCATTAGAAAACTATGTCATAAGAAGGTCTATCCTCAATAGTTTCTTTCTCGGGATAGGTGTGGTCCTATCCACATCTGTTATAGGCATCCCCCTTGCCTTTTTATTTATCAGATACAGGTTCCCAGGGAAAAACTTCTTAATGACTTTGTGTTTTTTACCCCTTATAGCAAGCCCTTTTGTCGGTGCCATAGGTATGACACAGATACTCTCACGGTTTGGTAGTTTGAATATACTCCTTATGAAACTTGGAATACTCAAACATCCTGTATCATGGTTGGGTTCAGGACTTTTAGGTATATTCATTCTTGAAACACTCCACCTTTACCCCATAATGTTTTTAAATATCTCCGCATCCCTGAACAGTTTTGATATTTCTGTGGAAGAGGCATCCTATAATCTTGGCGCCTCTTGCTTTCAAACATTCCGGAGGATTATATTTCCACTACTTCTCCCCGGCTACTTTGCTGCTGCCTCCATCATCTTTATCTGGGCACTTACAGACCTCGGTACACCCCTTGTGTTTGAATACAGGGAACTGCTTGCTGTTCAGATATTTAACAGCATCAAAGATATAAACCTGAATCCTCAGGGCTATGTGCTCGTGCTTCTGGTAATAATAATTACTATTTTGTTGTTTACGTTGACAAAAAGATATACTACAAGGCACCCCTATACAACAGAAAGGACCCCTGCAAATTTTACAGAAAAAGTTCTGTCAGGGAAAAACCTTTTTCTGGTGTATCTCTGCCTCCTATTTCTCATAAGCATAAGTTTACTTCCTCACATAAGCATTATCTTGAGCTCTGTCTCAAAAAGATGGTTCTTTACTGTCTTCCCATCAGAATACACAGGAGAATTCTACCATACGGTCTTCACACATCCCCTGACCAAAACAGGTATTTTAAACAGTTTGTTCTTAAGCAGTGTAAGTACTTTTGTAGACATAATACTGGGCTTCACCATAGGATTTCTACTCGCACGGACAAACATAAAGGGGAAAAATCTACTTGATATTATGGCAATGCTACCTCTTGCAATACCAGGAATAGTAATGGCTTTTGGCTATTTTACCCTTTTTTTGAATACCTTCCTTGACCCGAGAAACAACCCTTATATTCTTCTGGTGGTAAGTTATAGTATCAGGCGGCTTCCCTACATCGTAAGAAGCACCTATTCATCATTTCAGCAGTTAGGTGAGTCCGTTGAAGAGGCATCCTATTCATTAGGTGCTAATACCCTTACCACATTCAGAAGGATAACCTTCCCGCTTATAAGTCCGGGGCTTTTTGCAGGTGCTATTCTTGCCTTTTCTTTTTCGGTAATTGAGGTAAGCAGTAGCCTCATCCTTGCAATAAGGGAAAGACACTACCCTATTGCAAAAGTGATATACACACTTGCTGGGAGGGTTACAGACGGTCCATATGTCGCCTGTGCATTAGGAGTGATTGGAATGGCACTTGTAGGAACTTCTTACTATATCTCCTCGCGGCTTGTGGCAAAAAAGATTGGAGAATTTTTCCGTATCGGTTAGTGTTTTATTTTTCTCTTCATCCTTTTCATTTCAGAAGTAATAATTAATTTTCTACCGGCTGTCTGTAATTCTTTTTTGTTGACAAATTCAAGCATTACAGGGAGACGTTTTTCCACAGGTAAAATATCAAACTTTTTGTGTGGTTCTAATTGATACCAATAAGCAGTGGATGAGTAGTCATTTGCCGTATGGTTTCCATGTCCATGCTCAATTGTTGCTTTTATAGACCTTTTAAAGTGAACTGGATTGGTTATGTGAAAAACATAGGATGTCTGATAGCCACCATGCATCTTACCATCATAAAGTCCATGCCCTGATACTGTCTTTCCTTCAAATATGGATGAGCCGTTAAAAAGATATGCATTCTCCTGCATACCCCATGCCTGGTTGAAATAGTCCTCACTACCAGTTCCGTGAAGGTCAGGTGGCCACTTGTATCCATCCACCCATATCATATCATCTCCTTCTCCCCACCAGGTCCCATGAAAATTAGATACTGAAAGGTTACACCCTATATAGTGCCCTTCTCCCTCTGCTTCAAGAATCACATAGTTATTTTCATAGGCAATCTTCCCTTTATTCACAACATTTGCCTCAGGAGTATTTACCCTTATCTCAGGTCCCCAACCAGGTGTAGAATTTTCTCTGCGCCACTGTGCATGAAGATATGCAACATCATCCTCAAACTGTTTACT
>JAQVEU010000164.1 GCA_028697565.1 Candidatus Ratteibacteria bacterium | reverse complement strand
AACAAATATACCCGGCATTTTTGCAGGAGGAGATATTGCTACAGGTGCTGCCACTGTCATAAGTGCAATGGGTATGGGGAGAAAGGCAGCAAAGAGTATCATTGAATTTTTATTGCCTTCACAGGTAAATAGAACAATCTAACACTTTATAATTGATAGAAATACGTGATATAATAAAATAGTTTAGATGAAGTTTTTAGAAAAAACTACCTATGTATAATAGGTAAAGGAGGATATTATGAGTGGCGGGATATTAATAGTAGGAATTATTGTGTTTATTTTTCTGGTTAATAGTGTAAAGATAGTAAATGAATATGAAAGGGGTGTAATATTCCGTCTGGGACGTCTTGTGGGTGCAAGAGGGCCTGGGCTCTTCTTTATCATACCAATTGTGGAAAGGATGGTAAAGATAAGTTTAAGAACAGTGACTTTTGATGTTACCCCTCAGGAAGTAATGACAAAGGATAATGTGCCCATAAAGATAAATGCTGTTGTGTGGTTCAGGGTAATGGATCCGGCAAAGGCAGTAGTGACTGTGGAGAACTATCATCTTTCAACGATGCAACTGGCACAGACAACACTAAGAGGAATTGCAGGACAGTTTGAACTGGACCAGATACTTTCTGAAAGAAATACTGTTAATCAGCAACTCCAGCATATAATAGACGAACAGACAGACCCGTGGGGTATAAAGGTAAGTATAGTGGAAATAAAAGAGGTGGAACTACCAGAAACAATGAAACGTTCTATGGCAAGACAGGCAGAGGTTGAAAGAGACAGGCGTGCAAGAATTATTAATGCAGAGGGAGAATATCAAGCATCTGAGAAACTTATGGAAGCAGCAAAAGTTCTTGCTTCTGAACCAATAGCCATCCAGTTGAGATTTTTGCAGACAGCCACGGAAATCGCCGCTGAGAAAAATTCAACAATAATCTTTCCTCTTCCTGTAGAGTTGCTGAAATTCTTTGAAAGCAAGAAGTAGTTCATACTATGGCTAAATTTCAAAAGGTAGGTATTACAGGGATTGGTCTTATAGGTGGCTCTCTTGCGCTGGATATAAAAAAGAGAAAGATTGCAAAAACAGTGGTTGGCTTCAGTAGAAGGCAGTCCACCCTTGAGAAGGCAAAAGCAATAGGGTTGGTTGATGCCTGCTTTTCCAACTTTGAAGATGGGATTAAAGACATTGATCTTCTTGTACTTGCTACACCTATAGGTGTTATTAAAGAATACTTTTTGAAGATAAAAAAACACAATCCTGGTCTTTTGGTTACAGATGTTGCCAGTGTAAAAAGTCCTGTAGTAAAAGATGCCATCAGAATTTTAGGAAAGGACTCAAATTTTGTTGGCTCCCATCCTATTGCTGGCTCTGATAGAAGTGGAATAGATGCGGTAAGAAAGAACCTTTTTGAAGGTAAATTTGTAATTATCACACCTTGTAGATATACAAAAGGGGAGAATATCTCAAAGATACAGGACTTCTGGGCTGCCCTTGGTTCCACCACTGTAATTCTTTCACCTGAGGAACATGATAGATTACTTGCCCTGACCAGTCATATTCCACACTTCATAGTTTATCTTTTGCTTTCCCTTTTTGATAAGTTCAAGGACAAAAGTACTCTTTTACCCTGTATAGGAACGGGATTTATAGATACAACAAGAATTGGAGGGAGTTCCCCTGAAATGTGGGCAGAGATATTTATCGCTAACAGAAAAAATATTTTAGGATATCTGTCCGAATTTAAACAGAATATGTCAGATATAGTAGAGATATTAAAAGAGGGTGATGTAAAAAGGTTGACAGAAAAACTCGCAGGTTATAAAAAAGTGAGGGATGAATTAGATGAAAAGAGAGAAAATTTTCAAGGGAGTTAAACGGGTAGTTATTAAAATAGGAACTAATGTATTAACATCTGCAAATAATCGTCTTGACCTGTCTATTATTGAACACCTTGTTGAACAGGTATGCTACCTCATAAAGGAAAAGGGAATAAAAGTTATAATAGTAACATCAGGTGCAATAGGAGCAGGTATGCAGATTCTTGGCTGGAAAAAAAGACCGATGGAAATTTCAAAACTACAGGCAGCTGCAAGTGTTGGTCAGAGCCGTCTAATGAGGGTATATGATAGATTATTCAGGGAAGAAGGAATAAATGTGGGCCAGATTTTACTTACAAGGGATGCTTTTACAATATCTGAGAGAAGAAAAAATGCAAGAGAGACGATAAATACACTCCTTGCATTGAATGTTGTCCCTATCATAAATGAAAATGACAGTGTGGCTGTTGAAGAGATAAAGGTTGGAGACAATGATATACTTTCTGCCTATGTGGCCGAACTCTCATCAGCAGATATGCTGATTATAATAACTGATGTTGATGGTTTAAGTTCTGGAGACCCCAAGCAAAAATCCAACAGCGAGGTTATACACATGGTTGATAATCTTCCAGAAGTGGAAAAATTAGTCAAAAACAGCAGCCCATCAGGATATGGAACAGGAGGAATGAAAAGCAAGATTTCAGCAGCAAAGTATGTTACAGATAGGGGTATCTACTGTGTGATACTAAACGGTAAAAAGATGTGGAGTATAAAAAAGGCCTTTAAAGGGGGAAAGATAGGAACACTTTTTCTCCCTACACAGAAGAAACAACACAAAAGGTGAAAACGTATGGGATGGCAAAAAGAAATTGCAGAAGATGTTAAAAAGGCAAAAGATACTTCCCTTATGGCGATGGACTATACAACACAGCAGAAAAATAAATTTCTTGATGTGTTGTCTACAAACATATCCAGGAACACAAAAAAGATATTATCTGCAAACAGCAGGGATATAAAAAACGTTATGAAAAATAAATATTCTTCTGCTTTTAGTGACAGGTTAATGCTCACAAACGAAAGGATATCTAAAATATTAGAA
>JAQVEU010000012.1 GCA_028697565.1 Candidatus Ratteibacteria bacterium | reverse complement strand
TTGGAGTACAACAGTTTCTTTTTGAAATATATTCTTTACTGACTCAGCGATTTTTTCAAGTATATCTTCAAGGGATATCTCTTCACCAAATGTTTCTAATATATCAGTGATGGTTGTTAAAAGAACAGTTTCATTTTGCATATCCATGACGGTTAACTCTAATCTTTCTTTTTCTCTCTGGAGGGCCTGCAAACTATCTTTTATGTAGATGGAATACAACACATCAATGATAATAAGGACAGCAACTATTATTGTAAGGGAGATGAAATAAAACATAGGAGAGAATACCTTATTAAAAAACAGTAGACAATTAAGAACAAACACGAATAGCACAACTACCAGAAATATTAAATTTCGTAAAAGAGTCATTACATTAAATATTCACAAACCCCGTTCATATTTAAGTAGCGAGTAGCAAGTAGAGAGTAGATAGAAATCCCCCCTTTACAAAAGGGGGGTGTGAGAGGATTTTGTTTAATTTTTTCTCTACTCTACACTTCTCAGGCAACACAGTTGCCCGGGGTTTTACCTATATCGCCTCCCTTACTCTTTTTACCAGGTCAGAAAAGACATCGGGATTATTGAAAGCAATATTAGCTAATGACTTTCTGTTAAGGTTTATATTTGCTTTTTTAAGTCCAGATATAAATCTGCTGTAGGATATATCATTGTTCTGGCAGGCAGCAGAGATTCTTGTAATCCATAACGCCCTGAAGTTTCTTTTTTTTGTACGTCTGTCCCTGTACGCATATGTTAGTCCCTTTTCTGAAAACTCTTTTGCTCTTTTGAAAAGTTTGGAACGTCCCTGTCGGTATCCTTTGGCTCTTTTAAGAACCTTCTTTCTTCTCTGCCGAGAGGCAGGTGCGTTTGTTGCACGTGGCATTTCTTTCTCCTTATCTATATGGTAAAAGACGTTTTACTGTTTTTGCGTCTCCTGTATTGTTCAATACAGCGACCTTTTTGATTCTTCTTTTCCTTTTAGCACTTTTCTTTGAGAGCAAATGACTTCCACCAGCCCCATAGTGCATTACCTTGCCTGTCCCTGTAATTTTAAATCTCTTTGCAACGGACTTTTTTGTTTTTAGTTTTGGCATTGTTTGTTCCTTGTTAGACAGGTATAAATGTTACACTTAAACGTACACCTTCTAACTTTGGTGGCCTTTCCACCTTACCTGTATCAGATAGTTCTTTTGTTAACCGTTCCAGTAGCTGATATCCCCTTTCTTTATGTATTATTTCTCTACCTTTATAGAAGATGGTTACCTTTACACGGTATCCTTCTTTTAAAAATTCCTCAACATGCTGTTTTTTGAATCTGTAGTCATGTTCACTTGTTTCTGGTGTGAACCTTATCTCCTTCATCTGAAATGACTTCTGCTTCTTTTTTATCTCCTTTTCTTTCTTCTTCTGTTCATAAAGAAACTTGTTCAGGTCCATTATCCGGCATACAGGTGGTGATGCAGTGGGAACAATTTCCACCAGATCCAGTTCCCTTTCCCTTGCCTTTTGCAGGGCTGTCTTTCTGTCTACAATCCCTAACTGCTGACCATCGCTGTCTATCAGACGAATCTGTGGTGCCTGTATCTGAAAATTGAACCTGAACTTTTTTCTGTTGTCCGGATACCTTCTTGCATTCGGATATGCGATATACCCTCCCTCTTTCTCACTGAACCTCGTTCTCTTACCGAATAATTAGAAGATTTGATGACTGCAGATTTCCATTTTTTATTTTAATCTTCCAATCTGTAATCTTCTAATCTGTTAATTTTTTAAGTCAACGTCATTGACTGCATATTTATTATATTATACACCAAAAATTTTTTTTGTCTACTTTTTATTATTCTTTTAACATCCGCATAATTTCATCAGGAGTAAATGTCCCAATCATTCCCTCTTTATGTTTTCTTAATGCAGATGTTCCTGACTGTTCCTCTTTATCACCGATGATGAGCATATAAGGAACCTTTTCTTCTTCAGCATCCCGTATCTTTTTGTTTATTTTTTCATTTCTTCTATCTATCTGCAATCGGAAGTGTGGTTTAAGGACATCAGATGTCTTTTCTGCATAGGGGATATGCCTTTCACTTATAGGTAGCACCCGTATCTGTTCAGGCGCAAGCCAGAATGGAAAGTTGCCCTTATAGTGTTCAATCAGCACCCCAAAGAATCTCTCAATAGAACCAAGTATTGCACGGTGGATAAGTATAGGTGTTCTATATGCTCCCTCTTTGTCTGTGTATTTCAGTTCAAATCTTTCAGGTATGTTAAAGTCCACCTGTATGGTGGAGCACTGCCACTCCCTGTTGAGACAGTCCTTGATCTTTATGTCTATCTTAGGTCCATAGAATACACCCTCACCCGGGTCTATCTCATACGTCATCCCTGTTTTCTTCAGTGCATTCCCGAGTGCAATTGTTGCCTTATCCCAGTCATCGGGGTTTCCTACATACTTTTCAGGCCTTGTGGAAAGGAATATTTTATATTCATAGAACCCGAACTTCCCTAAAAAGAAGGTTACAAGTTCAAGTACCTTTATTACCTCTTCCTCAATCTGTTCTTCTGTACAAAAGATATGTGCATCATCCTGGGTAAATCCACGTACCCTCAAGAGTCCATGGAGTACCCCCTGCTTTTCATATCTGTAGACAGTGCCTAACTCTGCCCATCTTATAGGTAGGTCTCTATAACTTCTAAGTTTTGTATTATATATAAGGATATGGAAGGGACAGTTCATTGGCTTTAACTGAAATACCTTCTTATCCATCTCCATAGGGGCAAACATATTTTCTTTATAAAATCCCGTATGTCCTGACCTTTCCCATAATGAAAGGTCTGCAATGTGGGGGGTATATACAATCTCATACCCATTTTTAAGGTGTACATCCTTCCAGATGTCCTCAATAATTTTTCTTATGAGTGCCCCTTTTGGGTGCCAGAATATCAGTCCAGAGCCATATTCAGGATGTAAACTGAACAGGTCAAGTTTGGGTCCTAATGTCCTGTGGTCTCTTTCTTTTGCCTCTTCCAAGAACTTCAGATACCCATCAAGTTCTTCCCTTGTAGGAAAAGAGATACCATATATCCGCTGCATACTTTCCCTGTTTTCATCACCCCTCCAGTAGGACGCAGCAGTGCTCAAGATTTTAAAGTGTTTGACCTCTCCGGTGGAGGAGATGTGGGGTCCTTCACAAAGGTCTATAAAGTCACCCTGACGGTAAAATGTAACGGTATCTTCTTTAATGCCTTCAAGTATTTCTAACTTAAATGGCTCATCTTTAAGCAATTCTTTTGCCTCTTCCTTGCTTACAAAAATTTTTTCCACAGGGAGGTTCTGTTTGATAATCTCTTCCATTGCCTTGCTTATCTTTTCTATATCAGCAGGGGTAAATGGCTCTTCCCTGTAAAAGTCATAATAAAATCCGTTTTCTATTGCAGGTCCTGTGCCCAGTTTTACTTCAGGAAATTGTCTTTTGACCGCATGTGCAAGGATATGTGCAGATGTATGCCAGTATCGTTTCTGTTGTTCTCTGTCCATAAGAAAAGTAAAAGGTTATAACTATAAAAACAAAGACACAAAGTTCTTAATCTCAAAATCTTCCCTTCCCCTATTTACAAAGAAGGGTTTTTAAAAGATACTCCTTCCTTTATAAAAGGAAGGGTGGGGATGGATTTTGTCACTCTCCATTTCCTATTCTTTATTTACTAATCACTAATCACTGCCCACTGCCTTTTATGTCTTATACTGATCACTGGTCACTAATCACTGTCCACTGCCTTTTATGTCTTATACTGATCACTGGTCACTAATCACTGATCACTGCCTTTTATGTCTTATACTAATCACTGGTCACTAATCACTGATCACTGCTTTTAAGCGGGGCCGACGGGATTCGAACCCGCGACTTCCAGATCGACAGTCTGGCATTCTAGACCGCTGAACTACGGCCCCCTGTATAGAAAAAATTCAAAATCTCAAACTCAAAACTCAAACGTGACAACTCTATGGATTAGCAGATTTTAAGATTTTTTTATATTCTAATATTTCAATCTTTGCTTTGTGCCTTTACTATATCCTTATTTGCTGTCGGTGTCAATAGTTTTATAGTTTCTTACGGCCTTTTCTTCCCTATCAAAATACACATATCCCTTATCATAGAACCATACCTGGACATCTGCGGTCTCAAGGGTGTACTTTCCATAAGGGTTGTCCATAACTTCCTCTGCTGTATATCCTTCCTTCTCCTGTGTTTTTTTGACTTCTGTGCTATTTTTACAGGTAAAGGCACAGCTGCACAGCAGAGATATCCCAGTTACTAAAACAATTCTTATGTTTTTCATTGCTCTACCTCTTACTCTTATATTTTACCACTATTCCCAATAATAAGAAATACAATGCCTATCCTTTTCAGGAATAATCTTTACAGTAGCCCTTTGCAGATAAAAGATTTTGCTCTCATTATCCGCTGCCTTTTCTGTAAGTACTCCAAACTTTTTATATTGCCTGGGGATAATAAGATAATTATATTTTAAAGATTTTAGTGGTTCCATTGTTTTCTTTGTTGTTTTTATATCTCCAATATATGCAGTAGATAGTTCCTTCCCTGATAGTTTTTCTGCAAGTGCTGGTCCGATAAAGGGGGCAATGAGTAAAGAGTTTTTACCCTTTCCGATAATGTAAGATAGTGTGCTGTTTTCTTCTCCTAATATCTCAATATCAGTCCCGGCAATAGTTATCTTTTTCCCTTCGGGTAAAAACTCAAAAACTGACGGGGTTGTCTTGTAATAGTATATCTCAAGGTAGGGGAAGACAAAGGTTTTTTTGACAGCATCTTCTGCCTCATAGACCTTCTTTATGTTAAACCTCTTTTTTAGTATATTTAGTGTGGCTGTGTGGTTGTAAGAGACAGTGGTATAAAAAAGGGTTAGAGCCCTGACCCTGTATTCTGAAAGTAAAGGTATCACAATGTCTTCTAACTCTGTGGTCTTATAGTGGTCTGGCAGGAAACATATTGCCTGGGACCCCTTAATATACACAGCAGATGGCTTTGTAAGGGACAGAAGATACAATATCTCACTATTGTCTGGTAGATGTTTGGGTTGCAGGACAAAGTGAAAAGGTATAGACAGGACAAGCAATAATGACAGGGATGTTGTTATAGACCTTCTTCTTGGAGAATATAAGAGTAGCAGACATAGGGAATAAAAGGCAATAGACAGGGGAATAGAAAACCTTATACAGACAGGTGGTGATATAGAGGCAGATATGGTAAGTCCTCTGACAAAGACAGTTGATAATACCCTTAATACAGGGAATAAAAGCGGAACTATAAAAGACACAAATGAGACAATGACGATTACACCGGTGAGCGGGACAAAAAATATATTGTTTACCAGTCCCATCGGGTAGAAATATCCAAAGTGGTAAAGCAGGACAGGTAGTACTGCTATCTGTGCGGCTAAACTGGTAAGGATAGTGGTCTTCAGATAATTTCTTTCAAGTAGTTTGAACCTTTGCCAGAACAGGATAATGCCAAGTGTTGCAAGGAATGAAAGTTGGAATGAGGCATCAAAAAGATTATAGGGATTTATAATAAGCAGGAGAAAGGCGGCAGCCATAATGGAGGTTATAATATCCATATCTCGTTCAAAAATTTCTCCCACAAAGAAAAGTGAGTACATCAGAACTGCCCTTACAACGGGGACCTTGAAGCTGGTCAGCCCTGCATAGAACCACAAGATGATAAGGGCAAGCGAGGGAAAGACCTTTGGGTGTCTGTTATTTAGTTCTGCAAACGGAATGAAAAGCACCCTTAAAAATAAAAGGATAAACCCGATATGGAGTCCTGATATGACAAGCAGGTGATATGTCCCGCTCCTGATGCCTGCCTGTTTAAGAAATTGCGGTACTTTTTCCTGTCCGAGTATGAGCATCTCTATCATCTCTTTCTCTTCAGGGAAATATAGAAGTGCGGACCTAAATCTTCTGATAATGTTCTTCCGTAATGTGTTGAAAAATAGCAGATAGTTCTTCTGTATTTTGATAGAAAGATTTGCGGCTTCTCCCTGCAGATATATTCCCTTTTGCTCAAGATATCTTCGGTAGTCAAACCCCACAGGATTTACAGGTGGTGGAATACGATGAAGTGTAAGGTGTTCCATTATCAGATGTGAGCCAGGAAGGTGGTAGATGTGTTCTCTATCCTTTACCTTGAGAAGTATTTTACCGGACACATTCTGTTGTTTACCCTCTACTACTATATCCTTTACGTTTACAATATACTCTGTTGAGAAGGTGGACTGCCTTGAAGAGATAATGGTCCCTTCTGCCTTCTCTATATAGTTGGAGGGATAGATAAGATGGTGTGAAGGTATCTGTGTATGAACATATGCGGTGATGAATCCAATAAGGACCCCTAAAGAAAAAAGGTATGCCTTTTTATATTTCAGAAACAGAAGAAATGGAACTGAAAAGAAGATATATATAATGTACCAGTGGATATTACTAAGGGTAAGTGATATGCCTGTGATAAGACCTGAAAGTATAAGAAGAATAGAATAGGACATAATCTCTTATCCTTTCCATTTTATTTGCCCAGCCACTCTCCTTTAAATGCGGTAAATATGTTGCCTTCAAGGTATACACTGGTAAGTTTTTTATCAAAGTCCACAGTAAGTACTTCTCCTGACTTGGCAATAACCTTCACCGGTGGAGCAACCTTTCCTGCAAGAAATCCAGCAATAGCACCTGCGACACTGCCAGTCCCACAGGATAATGTTTCTGCCTCCACGCCCCGTTCATATGTCCGTATTTTGATAGTATGTGTCCCTACAACCTCTATCCAGTCCACATTTGTTCCTTTTGGTCTAAATAGTTGGTGATACCTTATCGCATGACCATATTTTTTCACATCCACGTCTTCTATATTATCTGTGAATATAACAATATGTGGGACCCCAGAATTTATGAAATATCCCTCAATTGTTTTTTCATCCAGCGGTATCACTATATCCTTCTGTGGGGTACCTATAAGTTGTATCTGTGCCTTTACCCTTTTGCCCCTTGCCTTTCCTTCAAGGATACCTGCACCTGTTTCCACCTTGATTGAATTTGTGTGGACAATTCTCTTCCTGACTGCAAAAAGCATTATGCACCTCAGTCCATTGCCACACATCTCTGCCTCACTGCCATCTGGATTGAAGATTCTCATACGGATATCAGCAACCCTGGACCTTTCAAGAAGAAGTAAGCCATCTGCTCCTATCCCGAACTTTCTGTCACAAAGCAATATAGCGGTCTTTTTCCTGTTTTTAATGAGGCCTTTTCTGTTGTCTATCACCACAAAGTCATTACCAGCACCTACCATCTTGAAAAATTTCATTTTCCCTCCGCATTGTATCGCCGTGTGGAAACTTGCATATTGTATCGTTTAAGGTAGGGGCCTGTCAACCATTCAGGTATTGTCAAAAAAGAGGATATGGGGTAAACTGATTGAAAGAGTGGAAGATTTAAAGATTCTAAGATTTCTAATCTGTAATCTTTCAATCTGTTAATTTTTTAATTTTTCTTTATTTGCTACTTAAATATGCACGGAGGTAAGTGAATATCCACGGCTATAAAAATAAGGTGGTTGTTATTGATACATCCACAAAGTGGGTGTACATAGGTATATTGAAGGAAGAGGATGATACCTTTTTTATACTTCAGGATGTGGATGCATTTGATGTTTCAGATACGACTTTAAGCAAACATGAATATGTTATGATGGTCAAAAGGGATGGACTTGCACCGAACAGACGTAGGGTGGCGGTGTTGAAGTCAATAGTGGTTAGTTTAACTCTTTTAGAGGATATCCTGACACAATGAGGGAGATTGTCATTGCTATATCATCAGGGGTTTTTGCAGGACTTTTTGTGTACTCTGTTATTGGGTGGATATTTACCAAGAAGATGACAACAGTGCTAAAATATAAACTGATATGCCTTTTCTCCATAGTATGTCTGATAATAATTATAATGTTGGCTATGTAGGTAGTAGCAGCAATCAATTTCTAACAAAAATAGAGAGTAGCAAGTAGCAAGAATGAAAGCAAAGATAAAATCCTCCCCCACCCTCCTTTATTAAAGGAGGGAGAAGCAATCCATCTTAACCTTCCTTTAAAAAAGGAAGGGACAAGAACTCAACTCCTCCCCATACAAGGGGGGAGGATATTGGTGGGGGTGGTTAGAGGGGATTTTTAAGTTTAGTGTTTTGGATTTAGAGTTTATTTATAGGCGGGGGTGGAGAGTAAAGGAAAAGTTCTCACCCTCACCTTTCTTGCCCTAACGGGCTTCGGTCAACGGGCTCACAAACTCGCCCTCTGTGCTATACGGTGCTCATTATTCTTCGCACCAGCACCCCTCTCCCCTCAAAGGGAGAGGGAACGAAAGGGGGAGTTAGAGGGGGTTTGGTGAGGGGAGATTTCTCTCTACTCTCTCCTTGCTACTTATTATGGATAGGACTCTCTATTTCTGTGCACGATTTTTGGGATTTTTTCTTTTAAAACTCTTGTTCCGCCTTGAAGTTATCGGAAGGGAGAACCTTAAAGAGATAGGTTCATCCTGTATTATTGCCTCTAACCACCAGAGTTATCTGGACCCTATTGTTCTTGGATATGCCTTTCCCCGTCGTCTAATATATTTCGCAAAAAAGGATATATTTTCTGTTCCTATCCTCTCTTTTTTGATAAGGCACTTAGGTGCAATACCTGTGGACAGGGAAGAGTTGTCTTCTATGACAATGCGGAAGGGAGTAAGGATAATTAAAGAAGGCAACTGGTTTGTGATATTTCCTGAGGGTACAAGAAGCAGGACAAGGGAACTTCTGGAGCCAAAGGAAGGCATAGGGTTTCTCCACTATAAAACAGGTGCCCCTATTGTCCCTGTGTTTATTTCGGGCTCTGGTAGGGCACTACCGGTGGGTGCTAAGTTTATCAGACCTGTAAAGGTGAGGGTCTTTATAGGGAAAAAGATGGAGATAGAAGGAAAGGACTATAAGGGTATAGCAAAGAAGGTGATGGATGCCATAAGGGAGTTAAAAGAAGGATGAAAAAACTTCTGGTAGCAAGAAATATAGGGTTCTGTTTTGGTGTTCAACGGACAGTTGAGATAGCCAAAAGACTGCTTTTGCACTACAGAGAACTATACAGCATTGGCGATATTGTACATAATCCGCTGGTGATGGAGGACCTCAAATCAAAGGGCTTGAAGGTGGTGAGGTCCAAGGATGGGATAGAAGGAGGGAGGTTTATTGTACGTTCACATGGGATAGGTCCTACCACCCTTTATTCCTTGAAGAAGAAAGGGTTAGAGATTTTTGATGCTACTTGCCCCTCTGTCAAGAAGATACAGGCACTTATAAAAAAATTGGACAAAGAGAAATATTTTATTATAATAATAGGGAATGAGAAACATCCTGAGGTGATGGGTCTTCAGGAGTATGGAACAAGAACCCTGATTTTGGGAAAGGATGGAGAACCTCCTGCACTAAAAACACTTGATAAGATAGCCATTATAGGACAGACCACCCTTTCCTTTGAAGAGTACATTAGAAAGGCAGGATATATCGCAGAGATGCCTTTCAGCAGGAAGGTGGTTATATATAACACTATATGCAAGGTCACAGGAGAGCGGCAGAAGGAGGCAGCGGAGATAGGCAGGGAGGCAGATGCAGTATGTGTCCTTGGAGGCAGGAACAGTTCCAATACTACCAAACTTTATGAAACAGTTAAAAGATACAACAGAAATGTTTTTTATATTGAGAGAATGGAAGATATTGAAGACATCCCCTTTTTAAGATTTAACTCTATCGGGCTTATATCAGGAACATCAACTCCTGAGGACTTTATTGCAGAAGTGAAAAAAAGAATAAAAAAAACAGGATACAGGGAGGTACAGTATAATGGCAAATGAAGATGTTGGGAAACTGCTTGAGGAAAAGATATCTGGTTTTAAACCTGGTTCACTGATTAAAGGCAGGATTGTAAGGATTATGGAGGAGGATGTGGTGATAGATATAGGATACAAGTCAGAAGGGGCTGTTTTAAAAGAAGAGTTCAAGGGAGATGATATACAGGAGGGTCAGGAGGTAGAGGTTATTGTAGAGTCACTTGACCCGAATGAGCACGGGCTGGTTCCTCTATCCAAGGAAAAGGCGGATGTGATGCTTAATTGGGAAAAGGTTGAAAAGTGTTATGAAACAGATGGGTGGATAGAAGGTACAATTTTTAGAAGTGTCAAAGGTGGCTACAGAGTTGATGTAGGGGTTATTGCCTTTCTGCCGTCTTCACAGGCAGACATATCTCCCTTAACAAATCCTTCATCTCTGGTGGGTATGCGCTCAAGGTTTAAAATTATCAATCTTGATTCTTTAAGAAAAAATGTTGTTGTATCAAGACGTAAATATCTTGAGGAAGAGAGAGAAGAGAGGAAGAGGGAGTATTTTGATAATCTACAGGTAGACCAGCTGGTTACTGGGACCGTGCGGAATATTGTGGACTATGGTGCCTTTATAGAAGTGGACTATGGGATTGTTGGATTGCTTCATATAAATGATATGAGCTGGGGGAGAATAAGTCATCCTTCCCAGATATTGAGTACAGGACAAAAGGTAGAGGTTGTGGTTCTTGATGTTGACAGGGAACGACAGGTTCTTTCTCTTGGGCTTAAACAGAAGATGCCGAATCCATGGGACAACATTGAAGAGAGGTATCCTGTGGGTTCTGTGGTTGAAGGGGAGGTGGTCAACATTACGGAATATGGTGCCTTTATCAAGATAGAGGAAGGGATAGAGGGCCTTCTTCATATTTCTGAGTTTTCCTGGACAGGGAGAATTAAAAAGCCGTCTGATGTGGTTGCAATGGGTGATACTGTTAGTGTTCAGGTGATAGATATAAAAAAGGATGAGCAAAAAATATCATTTAGTTTGAGAAGTTTAGAGCCAAATCCCTGGCCGGATATAGCGGCAAGGTATCCTGTGGGGAGTGTGGTGAAAGGGAAGGTTTATAACATTGCGGATTTTGGTGCATTTGTTGAACTGGAGCCAGGTATAGATGGACTCTTGCATATCTCCAATATTACAGATGACAACATAAAGCATCCATCAGAGGTTCTGAGGAAAGGGCAGAAGATAGATGTGATGGTTCTTGAGATAGACCCGGAGAATAAGAGGATTGCTTTGGGTATGAAACAGATAAGCCAGAGACCTGAAGAAAAGGGAAAGGAGAAAGAAGATGAGAGTCCTGATAACGAAGAACTATGAGGAGATGTCAAAGAAGGCAGCAGATGTGGTGGCAGAACTTGTGAATAGAATGCCTAAATGTGTTTTGGGACTTGCAACAGGTAGCACCCCTGAAGGACTATACAGAGAACTGGTAAGGAGACACAGGGAAGAAGGACTGGACTTCTCAATGACTACTACATTTAATCTTGACGAGTACTATGGGCTGGATGTCAACCATCCTCAGAGCTACAGATATTTTATGGACACAAACCTCTTTAATGGTATAAATATAGAAAAGAAAAACACATTTGTACCGGATGGCAAGGTTCCAGTGAAAGATATAGATATGTTTTGTAAGGAATATGAACAGAAGATAAAGAAGGCAGGTGGTATAGACATTCAGGTGCTCGGGATAGGCGGAGATGGACATATTGCCTTCAATGAACCTGGCTCTTCCCTTACCTCACGTACCCGTCTTGTGGCACTTACTGAGCAGACAATCAAAGATAATTCAAGGTTCTTCAAAAGTGATAAAGAGGTGCCACGGTATGCTCTTTCAATGGGTGTTGGTACCATACTTGAGGCAAAGGAACTGCTTGTCCTCGCAACTGGGGAGAAAAAAGCGGAGGTTGTAGCAAAAGCGATTGAGGGACCTATAACATCATCAATAACTGCCTCTGCTATACAGATGCATCCTAAGGTGACCGTTATTATAGATGAAGGTGCAGCCAGTAGATTAAGCATGGCCGTCTTTTACAGGTTTGCAGCAGAGGCAGAAGCGAAGATAGGACTAAAACTCTTTTAAAACAGAATAGCAAGCAGGTTTCCAATATTCTTAAAGAGAGGGAAGATGGGACTGAAAGGACATTTTATTGAACAGGCAAAACGAGCAAATAAAAGGGTTGTATTTCCTGAAGGTGCGGATGAAAGAATCCAAAAGGCAGCAGAGGTACTAAAAAAAGAAGGTATTGCAAGTCCTGTGCTTATAGGAAACACTGGTGAACTGACATCTCTTGCATCTCAAAGAGGAATAGACCTTACCGGTATTGATATCATAGACCCTGTCTCTTCTCCATTACGTTCTGACCTTGTGCTTCTTTATTCCGAGTCCAGAAAGGTAAAGCAGGGTGTGGCAGAAAGAATTTTAAGAAAGGACATTGTATTTGGTGGTATGCTTCTTGCGTCCGGCAATGTGGATGCAATGGTGGCAGGGGCTGCTACTACCACAGCAAGTGTTATACAGGCAGCAGCCCTTACGGTAGGTTATGCCACCGGCATCTCCACCCCTTCCAGTTTTTTATT
>JAQVEU010000163.1 GCA_028697565.1 Candidatus Ratteibacteria bacterium | reverse complement strand
TAAACCTAAAAATCCCCTCTAACCACCCCCACCTATATCCTCCCCCCTCATATGGGGAGGAATTGAAGGGGACTTCCCCCTCACCAAACCCCCTCTAACTCCCCCTTATCAAGGGGAGTAGTCAAATCTCCCCTCACCCCTCTTTATAAAGAGGGGAACTCTTTTTTCTCCCCCCTTTATTAAAGGGGGGAACTGGGAGGAATTATTAAGAATATCCCCTCTCCCTTTGAGGGGTGCTTGTTCCTTCTCCCTCCTTTCATAAAGGAGGGTTGGGGTGGATTTTAAAATCTCCCCTATCCCCTCTTTTTCAAAGAGGGGGAATTCTCTTTTAATTCCTTCCTTTTATAAAGGAAGGTTAGGATGGATTTCATCTTTGCTTTTATTCTCTCTACTTTCTACTCTCTATCTCTCTTTATATTTCTTTAAGAACCTGAAAGTCCCTTTTTAATACATCCATTTTGCCTGGGTCATATACAGCCACAGCAGGATGGTACATTGCCACTATTTTTATATCTGAAAAAAGCCCTTCTCCTGCGTCCATTACCCTTCCGTGTAAAGTACTTATAGAGCCATACTCTTTTAATGAAAATCTTTGGACAAAATATCTTAAAGAGTGCCTTCCTAAACAGCATATAACAGATGGACTGATAATCTCTAACTGCCTTTCAAGATAGGGTGTGCACTGTTTTATCTCTTCTTCTTCAGGGTCCCTGTTTTCAGGTGGCCTGCACTTTATTATATTGGTAATATAAACATCCCCTCTTTTAAGACCAACAGAAGAAAGAAGTATTTCCAGCACATCCCCTGCCTTACCACAGAAGGGAATACCTTTTACATCTTCATTATAGCCAGGTGCCTCTCCCACAAAAACAATTTTTGTTTCAGGATTGCCTTCCCCGAAGACCACGTTCTTCCTTGATTTATAAAGAGAGCACCTTTTACACTTGCGTACATCTTCTCTGCACACATCAAGAAGTTCTTTTTTCCTCATTTCCCTGTGATAACAATGATGCCGCCTTCTCTCTTAAAGTATCTCCGATAGATGCCTTGATACTTTCCCAGTTAAAAACAATATCCCACTCAGGAGCAACAATCACAAAGGCATTTTTTAATTTATTATCCTTCTCTATTTTTATACCATCTACATAAATATCCGCCTCTGCTGGTATTTTTACTACATATTCCTTTTCCTTATCAATATCCTTGCAGATAGATGTAATAAGTCCTTTCATATTTTCTTTTAGATATTCATTGAACCTTTCTTCTAACTTTTTCATCACCTCATCTATAAGTCCATTCTTCAGTGCAAGAAGTTCTTTCTCCTTTTCCATAACAAAAGCGGATATTTTACGTTCTGCGTTCCTATCTATTCTGTTTTTTTCTGTCTGAAGTTTTTCTTCATACTCTTTCTCTATAGCCATCTTTTCAGCCAGATACATTGCCTCAAGTTCCTTCTCCGCCTCTTCTATAAGACCTTCTGCCTTTTTTTCTGCATCCTCAACTACCTTTTTAATCAGTTTATCTAACATTGTTATACCTTTATTGAGAAAAGTAAGAATATAGAAACAACAAGTGCAAGCACCGCATATGTTTCAACAAGTGCTCCATAAACCAGTGCCTTCATACTTGCTTCAGAATGTTTTGATGCAACAGAAATACCCGCAGCACATACCTTGCCCTGATGCATGGCTGAAAAAAGTCCTGAGATACCTATGGGAAGGGTTGCTACGAGAATCTGTAGACCCTGAAGGTTGGTTATAGCAGCCATCTCTCCACCACCTAATATCCCTACCTTCATCAAAACAAGAAAACCAGTAAGAAAACCGTATATACCCTGAGTTCCAGGTAAGGCAACAAGCAAAAGCATTGTTCCAAACTTTTCCGGCTCCTCAGAAAGTACGCCATTTGCCGCCCTTCCTGCATAGCCAATCCCTATACTTGAGCCAGTGCCACACAAAAAAACAGCAAGTGCTGCACCAGTTAAGGCATAAATCATCCCCATATCCATTTCTTCATCCTCCTATTTGTCAACACTTCTTGGTCTCCTTAATTTTTTTTATCAACGCAGGAACTACTTCAAAGATATCCCCTACAATACCTAAATTTGCCACACGGAATATAGGTGCATCAGGGTCCTTATTTATAGCAATAATGTAGTCAGAGGTCTGCATACCTGCAAGGTGTTGTATTGCCCCTGATATGCCACAGGCAATATAGATTTTGGGTTTAACGGTCTTACCTGTCTGTCCTACCTGATGGGGATATGGTATCCATCCAGAATCAACAGCAGCACGGGAAGCACCCACAGCACCACCAAGAAGGTTTGCCAGTTCCCTGAGCATCTCAAAATTCTTGGGGTCTCTTATACCCCTTCCACCTGAAACAATTACCTCTGCCTCTTGCAGGTCAACAATGTTTTCCATCTTTTCTTTTTTAAGTATAGACACCTTATTCTGCAAGGTACCCTTATCAAACTCCTCTACAACTATCTCTAACTGGCTTCCTCCTATCACAGGTGCCTCATCAAACATCTTGGGTCTTATGGTTGCCATCTGTGGTCTGTGTCTTTTACATATAATCCTTGCCATAAGATTCCCACCAAAGGTAGGCCTGGTCTGCACAAGCAGTTTTGTCTCAGGGTCAATACCTATATCAGTACAGTCAGCAGTAAGCCCTGTCCTTATTTTAGCCGCAACAGCAGGTATAAAAGACCTTCCTATCATTGTGGCTGCTGCAATGACAATACCGGGCTTATATTTTGCTATTAACTGTGCCATTGCAGAGGCATATGCCTCTTCCTGAAAGTGCTCAAGTAAGGCATCTTCTACAATATATACCCTGTCTGCACCGCGTGCACCAAGTTCATCAGAAAGTCCTTTTACATTACTCCCTATGAGAATACCTGCGACATTTTCTTCAATGTCTTTTTTCAGTTTAAGTGCCGCAT
>JAQVEU010000162.1 GCA_028697565.1 Candidatus Ratteibacteria bacterium | reverse complement strand
GTTACCTGCAAGCATTATAAGATTTGGATGCCCCTTTTGTATTTCAAGTAAAAAATCTATATTATCCTTTGACTGTTCTCCCCTATCCACATAGTCCCCAAGCATAACAATATAATGTTTTTTTTTTGTTGATAAAGGCATTTATTATCATCTTTGTGGTCTTGTAATCACCATGTGTATCCCCTAAAAACACCACTTTACCTTTTTGAGGAAGTTCTATAATTTTATCCATAGACCCGATTTAATTTCCTGGTACTTCAGGAGACACAGGTGGTGGGACAGGTTGTTCAGTTTGAATCTCTCTCTGGAGGATACTTCTTGTAGTTAACTTTCCTGGCAGGGTAGCAAGCAGAATGGAGTTAATGATAAATATAACTGCAAGGATAGATGTTATCCTGTTTAGTATAGCAGATGTCTCAGCACCGAATACTGTCTCCATCCCCCCACCTCCAAATATGTTGGACATAGATGAGCCCTTTCCTGACTGAAGCAGAACAACACCGATAAGAAGCAGTGAAACAATAATATGAAAAATCAATAATGTTAGATACATCTGTCTCCCCCTCTTTATTAAATTCAAAACTCTAAACTTCAAACTCTAAACAATAATAATTCCAAAGTCAAAAATTTTAAAAACCATACTTCTCACTATCTATAATCTATTATCCGTAAAAAAGAGTCCAATTTCAAACTGGCACCACCTACAAGGACACCATCTATATCCTTTTGAGCCATCAATAGGTCTATGTTTTCCGGTTTTACACTCCCTCCATAAAGTATCAGAATACTTTCCGCTGAACTACTCCCGAAGAGTTTGCTAACTAATTCTTTTATAAATAAGTGTACCTCTTCTGCCTGTTCTGGTGTTGCATTTTTACCGGTTCCTATAGCCCATACCGGCTCATAGGCAATGACAAGTCCTTCTGTATTATCAATACCATCCAGACACCTTTGTACCTGTGTTTCAATTATATCAAATGTTTTTTCATCCTCCCGCTCTTCTAATTTTTCACCTACACATAGAATAGCAGTCATTCCAGTAGAAATTGTTTTCTTAACCTTCTTATTTATAATTTCATTTGTTTCCATAAATATATTTCTTCTCTCAGAATGCCCACATATAACACAAGAGACACCAACTTCTTTTAACATTTTTGCTGAAACCTCTCCTGTAAAAGCACCCTCCTCTTCAAAGTAAACATTCTGTGCACCAAGTTTTATGGGTGTATCTTTCAGAAGCTCCGAAACAGGGACAAGGGATGTAAATGGAGGACATACAAGAATATCCCTGTCTTCATAATTTTTTACACTCCTTTTTAGTTCCTGCACAAATGTAACTGACTCCTGTGGTGTTTTATACATCTTCCAATTTCCAGCAACTAAACTTTTCTTCATTATCACTCCTCTCTTCTACTTTTTTAGGACCTCTATGCCAGGTAAAGTTCCTTTCTCAAGATACTCTAATGAGGCACCACCACCTGTACAGATATGAGATATCTTATCAGCAACCCCTGCCTTATTAACAGCAGCGGCAGAGTCGCCTCCCCCTATAACTGAAAATGCATCCTCTCGTTTTCCTATGGCTTTTGCAATCTCAAGTGTTCCCTTTGCAAACGCATCTATCTCATATATACCCATAGGACCATTCCAGAAGATTGTCTTTGCCCTGTTTATACAATCCGTGTATTCCTCTATGGCTTGAGGCCCAATATCAACACCTATCCAGTTATGAGGAATTGTCCCCCTCTCAGTGGCAAAGTAGCGGGCATCAGGAGATATCTTATCAGCAATGATATGGTCAAGTGGTGTGTGAAATTCAAGATGTCTCTTGTTTATCTCCTTTATAATCTCTTTGGCAAGTGGAACTGCTTCCATCTCCACCTTTGAGTCCCCTATCTCCCAGTTTTTCGCCTTGATAAATGTATAAGCCATAACACCACCTGTAATCAGGGTATCTATCTTATCAAGCAGGTTTTTTATCATCCCTATCTTGTCTACTACCTTTGCACCACCGAGAATAAGCAAAAATGGTTTTTCAGGGTTTTCAAGGAGTTTTGAAAGGGCAGAGACCTCCTTTTTTATAAGATACCCTGCCGCTATATTATCAAAAAACTTTGTTATCCCATATACTGATGAGTGCTTTCTATGGCAGGTGCCAAATGCATCATTTACATAACAATCGGCAAGAGAAGACAGTTCCTTAGCAAAGTCCTCACTACCCTCTTCTTCTTCCTTATGAAACCTCAAGTTCTCAAGAAGGATAATCTCCCCTATCTTAAGGGACTCCACTGCTTTTTTAACCTCAGGACCTATGCAATCAGATACAAACTTCACCTCTTTACCTATTAAATCTCCCAATCTTCTGGCTACAATTTTTAAACTAAGTCCAGGGTCTACCTTCCCTTTCGGTCTGCCAAGATGAGAGGCAATAACAAGTGAGGCGCCTTTTTGAAGGAGATATTCTATTGTTGGAATTGCTGCCCTTATTCTTGTATCATCTATAATCTCTCCATTTTCTAAAGGCACATTAAAGTCCACCCTTAAAAAGACCCGTTTACCTTTATAGTCCTTATCTTCTATTGTTTGAAGTTCCATTTCTCCCCCTTTTATTTCTTTACCATATACCTGATAAGGTCCACAACCCTGCAACTATAAGCCCATTCATTATCATACCATCCCATAACCTTTACCATCGTGCCTTCAATAATATATGTTGAAAGGGCATCAAAGATACAGGAGTGAGGATTGTGGAAGAAGTCCTTTGATACCAGTGGTTCATCGCAGTACTGTAAGATTCCTTTTAGGTTACCTTCACTCGCATTTTTAAATGCCTCATTTATTGCCTTTTCATCCGCTGCCTTTCCGAGTTCCACCACAAGGTCAACAAGTGATACAGAAGAGGTTGGGACCCTGATTGCGAGACCATTCATCTTTCCATTAAGAGATGGAATCACCTTACCTATGGCCTTT
>JAQVEU010000161.1 GCA_028697565.1 Candidatus Ratteibacteria bacterium | reverse complement strand
ATCTCTTTGTCCACTGGAACCTCTTTCTCGCACCCTTCTGCCCGTACTTCTTCCTTTCCTTCATTCTTGGGTCTCTTGTAAGCAGTCCATACTCCCTTAACTTTGAAGTTAGAGAAGGGTTATACTTGGCAATTGCCCTGGAAATTCCTAACTTTACAGCATCCACCTGACCTGATGGCCCACCACCTGAAACCTTAACCTCTGCATCAAACTGCCCGGCTGTTTCTGTTACGCTAAGGGGCTTTTTTACCTCATCAATCTGATATGGAAGCAAAAAGTACTCTTTTATATCTTTACCATTGATAAAGATATCACCCTTGCCTTTTTTAAGTTTCACCACAGCAGTAGATGTCTTTCTTCTTCCAACTCCGACAATCATATCAATTTGTTCTGCCATATCTGTTTACCTCCGCAGAGTAGATTTTACGAGATTTCAGAAAGATTGTCAAACAACCCTTCAAGATTTTTATAGAGATTACCATAAAGGGTATAGAACTTTTCATATACCTCAGTATTTTTTTTATTCTGTTTGAAGTATCTTTTCTCTTCTTTGACCAGTTTTTTACAGGCGGACTCAACATCGTTATATATACCTGCACCCACACCTGCAAGGATTGCTGCACCAAAAGAAGGCCCTTCTTCCACATTCAAACGTACTGTCTCTCCATTAAATATATCTGCCATCATACCACACCATAGTTCACTTCTTGCTCCTCCACCTGTAACCCTGAACTTCTTTCCTTTATGAACCCTAACCTCTCTCATAGCCATAAGTATGTCTTTCAGACCAAAAGA
Organism: Candidatus Ratteibacteria bacterium; assembly: GCA_028697565.1. Lineage (GTDB taxonomy): Bacteria > Ratteibacteria > UBA8468 > B48-G9 > JAFGKM01 > JAAYXZ01. Next base: position 2,176 of record JAQVEU010000161.1, on the reverse strand, counting down.
TACACCCTCCATCACTGCCCTTATAAAGTGTTCCTTTCTGTGTTTAAGTGATATACCAAAAAAGACACCCCTTGCATCAGGGTCAGGATAGGGACATCGTTCACCTGTAAGGTAAGGAAGAAAAACAAGTCCTTCACTACCAGCCGGTACACTATCTGCCATATCAGTCATTACTGTATAGGACGTCTCTTTGTTAAAAAATGTGTCTCTGAGCCACCTGAAAGAGCCACCAGCAGAAAGCATAACACCCATTATGTGCCACTTTTCAGGAACTGCATGACAGAAGGTATGCAATCTCCCTCTTGTATCAACAAGAATATCTTCTATATGTGCAAATACAACCCCGCTGGTACCAAGAGAGACAGAGATAAGGCCTTCCTTAACAATACCACTTCCGACCCCTCCTGCGGCCTGGTCTCCTGCACCTGCTACAACAGGGGTGCCTTCTTCAAGTCCTGTTACTCGCGAGGCATCTTTTGTAACACTACCTGTTATCTCAGGGGATTCAAAACACTCAGGTACAAAAGAGAAAGGTATATCAAGAACATCAAGTATCTCTTTTGACCACTTCCTTTTTTTAACATCAAAAAGGGATGTTCCTGAAGCATCTGCAACATCTGTCGCAAAGGTTCCTGTTAGACAAAACCTTATATAGTCCTTGGGAAGTAATACCTTTGAAACATTTTTATAAACATCAGGACAGTTTTTCTTGAGCCACATAATCTTTGGTGCCTGAAAACCTGTAAGCACCGGATTACAGGTAATCTCAAATATCCTTTCACTTCCGACCCTTTCTGTTATCTCCTCACACTCCTTTGCTGTTCTCTGGTCGCACCATAAGATTGCTGGATGTATTACATCTCCTTTCCCGTTAAGAAATACACTCCCATGCATCTGTCCTGTAAGTCCTATACTCTTTATATCTGACCCTTTAACACCTGCCTCTTCAAGTAATTCTCTCATTCCTTTTACAGTTGCAGTCCACCAGTCAGAAGGGTTCTGCTCTGCCCAGCCCGGCCTTGGTGTAAAAAGTGGATATTCCTCCGTTACACTTCCTTTGATACCTCCATCCTCATCAATAAGAAGTATCTTGACCCCTGTAGTACCAACATCAATACCTAAAAGATAGATATTCCCTCCCTACGTTCATAATAAATCCCAAATTAAAAACTTTCCCCCTCACCTATAAATAAACTCTAAATCCAAAACACTAAACTTAAAAGTAAGGATGTAAATATTAAACTCTAAATCCAAAACACTAAACTTAAAAATCCCCTCCAACCACCCCCACCTATATCCTCCCCCCTCATATGGGGAGGAAGAGAGATTCCCTCACCCCTTACGGGAGAGGAGTAAGTTGAGGGGTACTTGTTCCTACACCTTCCTTTTGTAAAGGAAGGTGGGAATGGATTGCTTCTCCCTCCTTTTATAAAGGAGGGTTGGGGTGGATTTCTAAATCTCCCCTCGCCTTTCAATCTGCTAATCTTCTAATTATTTTTTCTACTCTTTTACCTCAGGTGGATATATAAAATTAAGGTATCTCTCAGAGACCTTTGCCTTTTCTGTGTAGTCCGAATGGATATATATACGGTGGCAGAGTTTCAGTTCATTTTTATATGGCAGTATATATGTCCCTGTAATATTTTTATTTCCTGTGAAGTCAGAGAGTCCAAAGAAATTTGCAGTAAAGAGCCCATAGTCCCTTATGTGCCACCAGGTTGGGTACCTGAAATTTTCAGGATGGTCAAATACAGCAATACCACACATTACCTCTTCAATCTCACCACAATAGTCACACCACTCTGCCCTCTTCCCCCAGCACTCTGCCTCACCTTTTGCACCATAAGAGTTCACCATAAATCCACCTGCCCTGCCTTCCATTACAGGGTTCACCCTTATACTCAAAAGTCCTGACTCTTTTGTGTCCTTAAAAACAACCTCATTTTCACTTGCTCTTAAAATGAGGTGCTGGTCTATCACACGGTTATCTGCTGGAAGGTTATAAACAAAAATTATTCTTTCTTCTTCAAGTATCTTTTCTCCTTTATTGTTTACCCAGTGACTTAATGCGTGTATCTTTCCAAACACAGGACCCGATGCTATCTCTATAAACTTCTGGTGTACTGTTCTTCCATGGCCGGGCATCTCAGACCAGTTGTCCGTTCCATTTACATCC
>JAQVEU010000160.1 GCA_028697565.1 Candidatus Ratteibacteria bacterium | reverse complement strand
AAATAAACTAAAAAAGGAGAAGGATGCAGTAATACTGGCACACAACTACCAGATACAGGAGGTCCAGGATATAGCGGACTTTGTGGGGGACTCATTAGAACTTGCAAGGATATCAACAAAGGTAAAAGAAAGTATGATTGTTCTTTGTGGTGTAAGGTTTATGGCTGAAACAGTTAAAGTGCTCTCACCTCACAAAACAGTTCTCTTACCTGAGTTAGAGGCAGGATGTCCCCTTGCAGATATGGCAGATGTAGATGGTGTGCTTAAGATGAAACAAAGGTATCCGGATGCATGGGTGGTCTCCTATGTGAATACACGAGCAGAGGTAAAGGCGGTCTCAGATGTCTGCTGTACCAGTGGCAATGCAGAAAAGGTTGTGAAAAATGTCCCTTCAAGAAGGGTTATATTTCTTCCGGACAAGAACCTGTGCTGGTATGTGCAAAAAAGGGTGCCGGAAAAGGAGATTATGTGCTGGGATGGATACTGCTTTGTCCACAGGCAGTTTACACCAGAGGATGTGAGAAAGGTGAGGAAACTATACCCTGATGCAGAGGTGATGGTTCATCCTGAGTGTGAGCCGGAGGTGCAGGAGATGGCAGATGGGATATACTCAACATCAGGGATGCTCAAGAGAGCAAAGACATCAGCAGCAGTGAGATTTGTTGTAGGAACAGAGGAGGGGCTTTTATACCGGCTGAAGAAAGAATGTCCGGGCAAAGAGTTTTATTCACTTGGAGATGCAAGGGTCTGTTGGAATATGAAGAAGACAACCCTGCAAAGTGTTAAGGAGGCATTGGAACAGGAAAGGTATGAGATAACACTTTCAGAAGAGATAACGAAAAAGGCAAAGATATCTATTGAACGTATGATAGAATATGTGTAATAGGGAGAGGAAATATGGACTATACAGAGAAGGTTCTTGAGCACCTGAAAAACCCAAGGAATACAGGGAGGATAGAAGATGCAGATGGGGTGGGTAATGTGGGCAGCCCTGTGTGTGGCGATGTGATGAAGATATATATCAAGGTGAAGGACAACATCATAGAGGATGTGAAGTTTGAGACATTTGGCTGTGGTGCTGCTATAGCAACATCATCTGTCCTTACAGAACTTGTAAAGGGAAAGACCATTGAGGAAGCAGAAAAGATAACCAATAAGGATGTGGTGGCTGTTCTTGGTGGACTTCCACCGGTGAAGATGCACTGTTCTGTCCTGGCAGAGGATGGCCTTAAGGCAGCCATAGCGGACTACAGGAGGAAGAAAGGTGCTGGAGGAAAGGGGGAAGGTAGTTGATATAAGAGGGGAGACAGCAATAGTGGAGATAAAAAAAGGAAAGAGTGCACACTGTAGTTCCTGCGGGCTCTGTAATAAGGGGCAGAACGGTAGGGCATTTTTAGAAGTAGTGAATAGCGGAAGTGTAAAGATAGGGGATACTGTTCTGGTGAGGATAGATGATACAGCACTTCTGAAAGGTGCGATGTTTATCTACGGATTACCTCTCCTTGGTTTTGTTGTAGGTGTATGTATAGCATCTTTAATGCATCCATGGTATCTCAGGGTGCTTGTTTTTCTAATTGTCTTTATAGGGATATGGTGGTACGGACTAAAAAAAGGAAATGAGATAGGCAGAAGGCGAAAGCCAGAGATAGTAAATATAGGAGATGGCATATGGACATAAAAGAGAAGGTTGAAGGTGCATTAGAGGATGTAAGGAAGGTTCTTCAGGCAGAGGGTGGTGACTGTGAGGTGGTGGATGTTGATGAAAAAGGGAAGGTGAGTGTACGGTTGCAGGGCAGTTGTAAAGGGTGTCCATTTTCCACCTTTACCTTGAAGATGAGGATAGAGACAATAATAAAGGAAAAGGTGCCTGAGGTAACAGAGGTAGTTGCTGTTGAGTAAGATGAAAAAGAAGAAGGTTCTGGTGGGTATGAGTGGTGGTGTTGACTCTTCAGTAGCAGCACTTCTTCTTAAAGAAGAGGGTTATGAGGTAGAAGGTGTGTTTATGAAGGTGGGTGATGAAAAATACAGGGATATTATTAGAGGGCGTTCCTGTTTCGTCCCCTACGAGCAGGATATTGAGGATGTAAAAAAGGTAGCAGAGATATTAGGAATAAATCTTTATATCGTGGACCTTGTGGATAAGTTTTCTCAAATGGTTCTTACCTATTTTAAAAATGAATATCTTTCCGGCCGTACACCCAACCCCTGTGTTATATGTAACAGATTTTTGAAGTTCGGGAAACTTATTGAAAAGTGGAAGGCAATGACAGGGAAACAGTTTGATTGTTTTGCTACAGGACACTATGCCATTGTGGAATATAATAGGAAACAAAAAAGGTATGTTCTTAAAAAGGGGATGGATGAGAAAAAAGAACAGAGTTATTTTCTTTTTCTTCTTACACAGGAGCAACTTTCAAAAGTATGTTTCCCTCTCGGCAGATATACAAAAAAAGAGGTCAGAGAGATAGCCAGAAGATATAGACTGCCTGTAAGCAATAAGGAAGAAAGCCAGGACTTTATTACAGGTGATATGGCACCCTTTTTTTCAGGGATGGTGAAGGAAGGGGATATAGTGGACAGGCAGGGTAATATATTAGGAAGGCATAAGGGTATTGTGTTTTATACCATAGGACAGAGGAAGGGGATGGGTATTGCAAAAGGGAAGCCGTTATATGTTGTGGAGATAGACCACAAAAATAATCACCTTGTATTAGGTGAAAAAAGGGATGTGTATAAAAAAGAGTTTATTGTAGGTAAGACACACTGGGTGTCTATTAAAGAGATTCAGGAACCACTCAGGGTAGAGGTGAAGGTAAGGTACAGGCATACCCAGTCCCCTGCAACTATATATCCTTTAAGAAATAAGTATGTGAAGGTTGTGTTTGATAGTCATCAGTGGGCGATAACACCCGGACAGGCAGCGGTTTTTTACGACAGGGATGTCCTTTTGGGTGGTGGTTGTATAGAAACTGTTTATTGACAGGGGTCTTTGTGGTAAAATAAGAAGCAGTG
>JAQVEU010000159.1 GCA_028697565.1 Candidatus Ratteibacteria bacterium | reverse complement strand
TTTCTCTACCTTGTTTTTCGTTTCTTTTTTCAGCCACATCCGACATACAACATCTTTGTATTTTTTTATAGCCATTTTTTCTCTCCCTTAAATATTTAGCAGAAGACCTGTTACACAAAGGCACATAGTATAAAAATTCTAAACCTAAAACTCTAAACCAAAAATCCTAAATCTCCCCTTTTTACAAAGAGGGGGAATTATTAAGAATATTCCCTCACCCCTTGTTCTCCTGTTGCCCCTCCCTCAGAGGGGAGGGGAGAAAGGGGAGGGTGAGGAACTTTTCCTATACTCTCCACCCCCACATATAAATAAACTCAAAATCCAAAACACTAAACTTAAAAGTAAGGATGTAAATATTAAACTCTAAATCCAAAACACTAAACCTATAAAAATCTCCCCTCACCCCTCTTTACAAAGAGGGGAAAATCCCCCTGTATCCCCCTTTACAAAAGTGGGGAATTTCTCTCCCTTTTTCTTCCTATTCCTTCCTTTGATAAAGGAAGGTTAGGATGGATTTTGCTATACTCACCCTCACCAAACCCCCTCTAACTCTCCCTTATCAAGGGGAGGAATTAAATCTCCTCTAACCCCTCTTTACAAAGAGGGGAAAAATCCCCCTGTATCCCCCTTTACAAAAGTGGGAAATTTCTCTCCTTCTTTCTTCCTATTCCTTCCTTTTGTAAAGGAAGGTTAGGATGGATTGCTTCTCCCTCCTTTTATAAAGGAGGGTTGGGGTGGATTTCTTCTCTCAATCATCCAACCTACTAAAAACTACGTCTGACAAATAACCTGCCTGTGTATGCGTTATACTCGTCGCTTAAATCACCCCTTAATCCAAATTCTAAACTCCAGTTGTTCTCAAAGTCATGGTTCAGCCCTGCCTGTAATACCACAATACTATCATCCATCTCACGCTCTATATCAAACGCTGTTCCACCAAGTGAGTTAACAGCAGATACATCGTTATCACTTAACGCATACTCCAGCCGTACACCAAAGTAGTACTGGGTCGGACTACCTACACCACCTATCACACTCATCCCTGCAAGTGCCTTCAATATACTTACATCATCCGGCTTAATCTTCCTTTCCCATGTAGGGTCATCAGATACCTTTGTCTTGAAACTATCTGTACTGCTATACTGGTAGGCAAGTCCTGCCTCAGGCACAAACCTTATTCCTTCACCAAAATTTCCTCCTGCCACCAGTTCTACATCACACCCTATACTATTATAGGATGCCTTTTCATCCAATTCATAACTTAACCCTGTGTAGCCGTCATAGTCATGGTCTGCATAGTAGCCCACACCTGAAAACCTTACATACCACGGCTGGGGTCCATACATCAGATTGAGACCACCAAGAAAGATATTCTGGTCTTCTGTATCTCCACTATCTATATCAAAGTCCATATCACCCCTTACATAACCCGCATATCCACCAACATATCCGACATCACTTACCTTACCACCAATACCTATGGCAAGCCCGTAGGCATTGGCATCATATCCTATATCATCACCCACAATTCTTGTATAGACAGGCATAAACCAGACACCTCTGTATTCCTTTGTTGCCCCAAGTCCAGGAAGTCCTGCATCACTCACACCACTGGATGCCAGAAGCACTGGCTGCCTCTGTCCCTCTACCAAAAGGGCGTTCACATTCAGGGGTGAGTATGAGTTAATCTGCTGGGCAATGGAGGAAATAAGAACTGGTGTCCCTGTCATACCACCCATACCCGGGGCAAGCACATCCTCCGGGTCTGCTTCTTGTGGGTCATAACCAAATATCACTGCGGCCTCTTCCCCTCTTGCATCAGTATCCCAGTCAACCACTATGCTTTTGTTTTTATAGCCAACCTCTAATTCATCAGCCCATACATTGTTAACCGTCCCATAATTCTCTATAATGGGATAGGGTGTATCAAATTGTAAATTCCTGCTGTCTGCCCTTACTATAAGTGTTGCATCATTAAGGTCAAGTGTGCCATCTTCTACATATATCGGTGCCATTTCAGGACCTATCCCAGGACTGCCAAGTGTGACGGCAAAGCAGTCATCTATTGTTACATATCCATTTTCTATATACAGCGCCCGTGCATCTATTCCTTCTATGTTGCTCTCCAGTCGTATCTCACCAGGATTGGAGATAACAACATTGCCACCTGTGATGACTATACCTGCAAGAGAGAGGGAATATGAAGTGTCTCTCGCTTCAATGTCCCATTCAGGAACTGTTCCTTTCACCAGTATCAGACCCTCATTTGTTATGGTGTTTGTTATGGTAGATTCTTCAAAGATAGGGATATCCACTCCGCTCCCACTAATACCTACTGCCTTACCTGTTCCTGTACTACCTGAAAGGGTTACAGATGCGCTGATGGTCCCGAAGTTGTTTAGTCCTGAAATCTCACTCCCACGAATACCATAAGAATACGCATCTCCCTCTTCCGCCTCTGCTATTGCTGTGATATTACCGCTATTGGTAAGTCCGTTGATACTATTATTGTACCCATAAATACCATAAGACCTCGCATATCCTTCCGCCCCTGATGCCTCTGCTGTTGCTGTGATATTACCACTATTGTCAAGTCCGTTGATACTATTTTTCTCCCCATAAATACCATAAGACCTCGCAGATTTTCCCGCCCCTGCCTGTGTTGTTGCTGTGATATCACCACTATTGGTAAGTCCTGAAATCTCACCCCCATTCTCCCCCCAAATACCACAAGAAAACGCATTTCCTCCCGACCCTGCTGTTGCTGATATGGTCCCGAAGTTGTTTAGTTCTGAAATCTCATACTCACGAATACCATAAGAAGATGCATTTCCTCCCGCCTCTGCTGTTGCTGATATGGTCCCGAAGTTGTTTAGTTCTGAAATCTTACCCTTATTCTCCCCACGAATACCATAAGAAGACGCAGATTCTCCCGCCTCTGCTGTTGCTGATATGGTCCCGAAGTTGTTTAGTTCTGAAATCTTACCCTCATAACCCACGCAAACACCAAAAGAAAACGCAGATTT
>JAQVEU010000011.1:2633-13051 GCA_028697565.1 Candidatus Ratteibacteria bacterium | reverse complement strand
ATCCTCCGCTTTTTTCCATCCGATGATGGAGTTTTCTAATACCTCTCCAATATTTTTTACAAGAACTATCTCAAGGGACTCTTTTACCTTTGCAGGTATCTCTCGCAGGTCCTTCTCATTTTCCTCAGGAATTATAATTTTATTTATACCAGAGTGATGTGCAGCAAGAATCTTTGACTTCAGACCACCTATCTTCAACACCTTGCCCTGAAGTGTAATCTCACCTGTCATAGCAACCCCTGCATCCACCGGCTTACCTGTAAGACAGGATATAAGGGCTGTGGCTATGGTTATACCTGCAGAAGGACCATCTTTGGGTATAGCCCCCTCAGGAACATGGATATGTATATCTATATCCTTATAAAAGTCAGGATTAAGTCCAAACTCATCAGCATGTGCACGGACATAACTCAGTGCTGCCTGTGCTGACTCCTTCATAATATCACCTAACTGCCCTGTGAGTATAAGATTCCCTTTTCCTTTCATTGTTAGAACCTCAGTAAAGAGTATCTCACCACCATATTCAGTCCATGCCATTCCTGTTGCAACTCCAATCTTATGCTCTTTCTCTCCTAAAGTAGCAGAAAATTTTTCGGGACCGAGATAATTCTCAACATTTTTTGCAGTAATGCGGTAAAACCCTTCTTTGTTTGTTTCCACAATCTTTTTTGTCACCTTCCTGCATATATTTGCAATCTCCCTTTCAAGATTTCTTACACCTGCTTCTCTTGTATAGTTTCTTATGATTTTTAACAAGGCATCTTCAGAAAACCTGATGTTCTTTTCTGTGAGACCATGCTCTTTAATCTGTTTCGGGATAAGATGCCTCTTTGCAATCTCCTTTTTTTCCCAGAGGGTATAGCCAGGGAGAGATATGAGTTCCATCCTGTCAAGCAAAGCAGGTGGTATTGTATATTCGGTGTTTGCTGTTGTTATAAAAAGCACCTTTGACAGGTCAAACTCAACCTCAAGATAGTGGTCAGAGAAACTATGATTTTGTTCCGGGTCAAGAACCTCTAACAAGGCACTGGCAGGGTCACCTCTGAAGTCAGTTCCTATCTTATCAATCTCGTCAAGAAGAAACACAGGATTGTTAACCCCTGCCTTCCGTATTGACTGAATTATCCTTCCGGGAAGGGAACCAATATATGTCTTTCTGTGTCCCCTTATCTCTGCCTCATCCCTCATCCCACCTAAAGATATCCTTACAAATTTCCTTCCCATCGCCCTCGCAATGGACTTTCCGAGTGATGTCTTTCCTACACCTGGTGGTCCAACAAAACATAGTATCGTGGACTTGGTACCTTCTGACCTTTTTCTAACCGCAAGGTATTCAAGAATTCTCTCTTTTACCTTTTCAAGTCCATAGTGGTCTTCATCTAAAATTTTGGATGCGTGGACAATATCAAGGTCGTCCTCTGTCTTGCTATCCCACGGAAGATTTATCAACCACTCAAGGTATTTTCGTATAACAGTACCTTCAGGAGAAAGTGGCATGGTCTTTGAAAGGCGAGAGAGTTCTTCCATTGCCTTTGCTTCTGCTGCGGGGGGCATCTTTGCCTTCTTTATCTTTTCTCTCAACTGTGCTATTTCATCACTTTCCCCTTCCTTACCAAGTTCCTTTTGTATCTCTTTTAGCTGTTCACTCAAAAAATACTGTCGCTGGGTATCTTCTATCTTTTTTACCACCTGGTTCTGTATCTTTTTTTGAATTTCAAGAAGTCCTATCTCCTGATTCAGCACATCTATCAACAACCGCAGCCGTTCCCCTGTATTAATCTTTTCTATCAATGCACCTTTGTCTTTAAGTTTAAGTGGAAGATAACCGGCAATGGCATCACATAACCGTGAAGGGTTCTCAATAGTGGATATTGTGGTATAAAGTTCTTTCGGGACTGATGTGTTAAGATTTAGATATTTATCAAGCATCTCAAGGGCAAGCCGTGAGAGTGCCTCATTTTCTTTATTTGATACATCTACATCTTTCTCAACAACCTCTTCTATCCTGGCAGCATATATCTTCTTGTTCTTAAAAAACTCCTTTATAATTACTCTGTCAAGGACCTCTATAAGGACCTTCATCAAACCACTCTGCTCTCTCACGCTCTGTATAATTTTTGTTTTAACTCCTACAGAGTAAATATCCTTGAGTTCTGGATCTTCTATCTGGGGGTCCTTCTGGAAAACAACAAGAAGTTCCTCTTCATTTGCCAGTGCTTCTTCTACTGTATTAATGGAACGGATCCTGCCCACAAGAAGAGGAACCACCATATTGGGAAATATAACAAGGTCCCTTAAAGGTAGAGCAGGAAGCACTTTCTTACCTGTTTTTTCACTTTTTTTCAGTATAGCCATTTTCCCTCAATAAAGAAATTTTTGCTGACTGTATAATTTTATCTCCAAGTCCATATTTTACACTTTCCTCTGCATCCATAAAATAGTCCCTATCAGTGTCCTTCTCTATTTTTTTGACAGGGTTTCCGGTGTGCAGTGATAGTATCTCTGTAACGATTTTTTTCAATCTGAGCATTTCTTTCGTCTGTATACTTACATCCTTCACAGTACCTTCAACACCACCCCACGGCTGATGAATCAGCACCCTGCTATGTGGCAAAAGGTATCGTTTACCTTTTGTCCCACCAGCAAGAAGAAGTGCACCCATACTGGCTGCCTGTCCTATACAATAGGTTGCTACATCACAGGAAACAAACTGCATAGTATCATATATCGCAAGCCCTGCGGTAATAGCACCCCCAGCAGTATTGAGATACAGATGTATATCTTTTTTGGAGTCCTCATTCTGTAAAAAAAGAAACTCTGCTATTACAACATTTGCCAAACTATCCGTTATATCTGACCCAATAAATATAATTCTGTCTTTTAGAAGGCGGGAATAGATATCATAACCTCTCTCGCCACGTTCAGTTGTTTCTATCACATATGGTATCAACTGTCCTTTCATTTTATTATCTCCACCTTTTTCTCTTCACCGGGCAATATAATTTTTTCTATAAACTTTGCGTTTTCCCTCATAAACATAAATGCTTTCTGAATCCGTATCTCATCTTTCAGGGCATCCAGACGGTCTGCCTTTTCAAACTTCTGCCTTATCTGTTGTGGCGGCTCTCCTGCTGAACGGCTTATCTCTTCTATCCTTTTATTAAGTTCTTCCTCATCCACTTCTATCTTTTCCATTTCTGCTATTTTATCAAGAACAAAATATCTTTTCACAGAAACTACTGCCTCCGGTTTTACCTTTTCAAAGAGCTCTTTTACTATCTTTTCTTTCTCTTCTTCACTCTTACTTTCTATGTCCATATGCCTTAACTGCTCTTCTGTATATCTGATACCTTCCTCTCTAACCATTTTATCAGGGACAGGAAAGTCAACATCCCTGAACACTTCATCCCACAACTGCTTATTTTCCTGCATCAAAGCATTTGCCTTCTTATATGATTCCAGTTGTTGTCTTATCTTTTCTTTCCATGCCCTTCTCTTTACAGGGTCAATAATTGCAGAGGCAAAAGAAGGTTGTTTCTCCCACTCCGCAAGGACATCTTCCACCTCTTTTTCTGTTACCGGCTCAGGAGTTATCCTCTTTACAGGTATACCCTTATACTTTTTCAGTTCAACATCCGGTTTGAGTTCCAGATAGACCTTAAATTTCATCCCTTCCTCATTAAAAGATACATCAAAAACATCTGGTTCTGTAATAGGTCTTAGACCTTGCTCTCTTATGGTTTCTATATAAACATCCGGCACTATCCTTTTGATAAGATTTTCGTTGATAAGTTGGCCAAACTTCTTTTCTATAATTTCCTCTGGTGCCTTCCCTTTTCTAAATCCTTCTATTTCTGCATTTTCCCTTATCTCCGCTATGATACTTTTCCTTGCTTTTTCAACCTTCTCTTTGTCCACCACAAAAGAAAGTTCCCTTCCTAACACTGACCTTTCTATTATCTCCACCTTTACATTTTCCATTATTCTATTTCCCCTTTCTTTTTATCCGATTAAACCCCAATCTTGTAATCTGTTAATCTTCCACCCCTACCAAAGCGGGGTACGGGAATCGGCGCCCTCTCGCTTCGCTCTTCAGGAGGGGGTGCTTCCCCCTTCCTGATATAGTCCTCCCCCCAATACGGACTACACGAGGGAAAATGCTTTTCCCTCTTACCCTTTGGAGGTCGCCGGCTCAATTCCTTTTCAAAGAAGAATTTCATGGGCGGTGCAGGAATCGGCGCCCTCGCCTCCCACTACGTCTCGGGTCGGCCAACCGCTGAAATTACTCCTACCCGTCGCAATTTCTGACTTCGCTCCATTCGATTCCCTTTTCAAAGATGAATACAAAGCGGGGTACGGGAATCGAACCCGTATAACCAGCTTGGAAGGCTGATGTTTTACCATTAAACTAACCCCGCAGGAACAACATAGTGATTAGTGACCAGTGATTAGTAATTAGTTTCAATTTTTGTCAAAAGACTGCCAATCATTTTTTGCAACTCAACAATTGCTAAATCTACCTCTTTTGCATTGTCAATATATCCTAATTTTTCAGCAATAACTATTTGAGTATGAAGCTCTGCAAGTGAACCAAGTGCCACATATAAAAATTGTTTAAACTCTTTTGAATGTTGCCTTGCCTGTCCTTCTGCAATATTAGAAGGAATTGAAATCGCTGCTCGACGCATCTGATTAATTAAAACCAATTCTTCAGTTCTGGGTAGTGCCTTTGTCAAATTGTATACCTTTTTAACAAGGTCAATTCCTTTTCTCCAGATAAGAAGGTCTTTGTAATTTTTTACTTGATTCCTTGTCACTAATCACTCGCTTTTCTTCCTTTTCTTCTGCTTTATACTAATCACTGATCACTGCTCACTGATTTATACTAATCACTTTTATACTGATCACTGCTTACTGATCACTGCTTTTATGGGCAGGGGAGGATTCGGCGCCTCCGAACAGGTTCTCCGGTCGGCCACCCGCCCATTCGTTGCTCTTTCTCATCGCAACTCATACACGGGCTCCCTTCGAATCCTGGGTGACCATCGCAAACTTTACTTCTCTCCCTTCCCCACCCATACTAAACTAATCACTAACCACTCACTGATTTATACTAATCACTGATCACTGCCTTTAGGTGGGCAGGGGAGGATTCGAACCTCCGAAGGCGTAAGCCGCCAGATTTACAGTCTGGTGCGATTGGCCGCTCCGCAACCTGCCCATAGTAATAAACTCATTACTTCTGGGACCTGGTCCCAGAGGTTTAAAGACACCCGCCCCGCCGCAACGATATTACCCTCTGAGACCCTGTTAAAAGGTGGGCACCTCCTCTGACGGCTTTGACTTTTCGCTCTCAGGCGAACCTGTCAGCCCCATCAGAACTTGGTTCCCTTGTCTCAAGTGTTGGCTCAAGGGTAGTTTATCATCACGCACGGAGCAGGTATTTTAATTTTACCTCTTTTACAAAAAAAAGTAAAATATCCGATATGAAAATCATTTCAAAAAGTTCTGAGGAAACAATAAAAATTGGAAGGGATATAGCATCTTACCTGAAAAAGGGTGATATTGTTGCCTTTACAGGAGAACTTGGCAGTGGCAAAACCACCCTCATAAAAGGGATTGTGAAAGCACTGACAGATCGTGAAGCCACAAGTCCATCTTTTGTTCTGATAAATGAATATCCAGGGCAATTACCGGTATTCCATTTTGACCTTTACAGATTAAGTTGTAAAATAGAGGTGGACACCATCGGATGGGAAGAATATATAGATAAAGGCATTATTCTGATTGAGTGGGCGGAGAGAATCATTAAGGTATTACCGATAGAAAAGACCATATTTATACATCTGGCGATTCAAAATGGTAAAAGAATAATTACAATAAAAGGACTTAAAATAAACAGGAGGAAGAAAAATGACAAGCAGAGAAAGGGTATTGCGCGCGCTAAATCACAAGATTCCTGATAGAGTTCCTATACAGGATACTCCATGGGCAGCCACTGTAAACAGATGGAGGAAGGAAGGGCTTCCTGAAGATATATCTCCCGAAGAGTATTTTGAGTATGAGTTTGTTTTCTTTGGAGCAGACCTTTCACCACGGTTCCCTGTAAAAACAATAGAAAAAAATGAGGAATATATTATTACCACCACACCAATGGGAGGGAAGATAAAAAACCACAGGGACTATTCTACCACTCCTGAGATTATTGAGCGGCCTATAAAAACAAAGGATGACTGGAAAGAGATAAAGAAACGGCTTAATCCGGATTGGACAAGAATTGACTGGGCAACAGGACTTGCAAACAACCAAACTGCTATGGAAGATGGGAAGTTTGTATGTTTTTCTGCTGCCTGTGGATATGATGCACTACAAAGTTATATGAAGTCAGAACAACTCCTTATTACCATAGCAGAAGACCCTGACTGGGTAAAGGACATGGTAATGACACTTGCCGAGTTAATTATAGTTACAGCAGAACTGATGATAAATAATGGATTCAAATTTGATGGTGCATTCCTGTACAATGATATGGGTTATAGAAACGGACTTCTTTTTTCACCTGAAAGTTATAAAAAGACCCACTATGAGGCAGACCGGCTCTTATACGGATACTTCCACTCAAAGGGAATGAAGACACTGCTACACAGTTGTGGAAATGTAACAGAACTTGTCCCACTACTTATAGAGGTCGGGCTTGACTGCCTGGAGCCACTTGAGGTTAAGGCAGGAATGGATGTTATATCGCTTAAGGAGAAGTATGGAGACCAACTTGCCTTTATGGGAAATATAGACGTCCGTTTGATGGCAGATGAAGACCCATCAAAGATTGAGGAAGAGATAAAGAAAAAGTTTGAGGTGGCAAAAAGGAATGGTGGCTATATCTATCACTCAGACCACTCCATCCCAAAAAATGTCAGTTTCCAGCAGTACTGCAGGGTAATGGAACTTGTGAAAAGGTATGGTGTCTATCCTGAATATACAGAAGAACAGATGCCTACTGTTCCTGAAAAAGTTGAAGTAGTTCCTGAAACAAAACCGATTGAAAAACCGAGCCGAAGGTTGTTTGGGAAGAAAGAAAAAGAACCAGTTGCACAAAAACCTGATGAACCAGTAAAACCTGTACAGCAGGAAGGGGAACCAGAGAAAAAGAAAGGGATTAGAATATTTGGAAGGAAGAAGTAATTATGAGAAAGGCAATAGGTATTGACATAGGGGGAACATATATAAAGGCAGGCATTACAGACGAAAACGGAAACATACTTACAAAACAGCAGTTTCCCACTATGGCTGAAAAAGGGAGTAGAGATATTGTCCTTCAACAGATTGAAACTGCTATTGAATTTGCTATGGGAGAACTTGATGAGCCACCTGCAGGAATAGGAATAGGAACACCTGGTGTTGTAGACAATGAAGGAGTGGTATTTGAAGCACCAAATCTTCCTGACTGGCACAATCTTCCCCTGAAAAAAATCTTTTCTGAAAAATATAATCTTCCTGTTGTTGTAGAGAATGATGTCAACTCTATCACATGGGGAGAATTTCTTTATGGAGCAGGAAAGGGATATAACACTATTATATGCATTACACTTGGCACAGGTGTAGGCGGTGGAATTGTTAAAGATGGGAAACTTATCCGTGGTAGCAGATATTCTGCGGTGGAGATAGGGCACATCCCTATTGAATATAAAGGACCTCAGTGTAAGTGTGGAAACTATGGATGTGTGGAAAGATTTGTTGGAAGGGACTATATAGTAGAGAGGGCAGTAAAAGCAATAAAAGAAGGTAAGAAAACGTTTATATATGAACTTGCAGAGGGTATGACTGAAAATATCACCCCAAAACTCATATCTGTTGCCTATAAAAAAGGTGATAGGGTTGCTACTGATATATGGATAGATGTGGGAGTATGTTTGGGTGCACTTTTTTCTGGGCTTGTTAATCTTCTGAACCCTGAACTTATAGTTATAGGTGGTGGTATATCTCAAAATGTTGAGGTTATGTTTGAGACCATTGAAAAGACCATTAAAGAGCGGGCAATGAGAATACTTGCTGAAAATGTAAAGGTAGTCCAGTCCTCTCTCGGAACTGATGCAGGCATTATCTCTGCAGGCGCACTTTTATTTCAAAAATGAGAATTATCTACTTCGGCAGTGATGCCTTCGGTATACCTTCCCTTGAGAAGTTGAAAGAGAAATATAATCTGCTGTGTGTTATTACTGCCCCTGATAAACCTGCTGGCAGGGGAATGAAACTTTCTTGTACGGCTGTAAAAAACTGGGCACAGGAAAACCATATTCCTGTATACCAACCTGAAGATATATCCGACAGAAACTTTATACAAACACTTAAAACTTTTTCACCAGAACTCATAGTTGTAATATCTTATGGAAAGATTCTTTCAGAAGAAATTATCAAGACCCCTTCTCTGATATCAATAAATGTCCATCCATCACTACTGCCTAAATATAGAGGACCAGCCCCTATGGAGTGGGCACTAATAAATGGAGAAACAGAGACAGGTATAAGTGTGATAACAATAAAAAGTAAAGTAGATACAGGTGATATCATAAAACAGCAAAAATTTCCTATATATAGTACAGATGACATATTTTTACTAAGAGAACGTCTTTCAAAAAATGCCCCTGATATTCTTATTGAAAGTATTGAGGATATCAGAAGAGGGATACAACCACAGCCACAACACGGCACCCCTTCTTATGCAAGACGACTTAAAAAGGAGGATGGGCTGATAAGATGGAACCAAACTGCGTTAGAAATACATAACCTCATCAGGGGTGTAAAGGAGTGGCCTGGTGCCTATACATATCTTGATGGAAAATATATAAAAATCCACAGGGCAAGCCCCATACAGGAAGAAAGCAACAAAGAGCCAGGTGAGATAATAAAGTTTGATAAATGCTACATATATGTTGCTTGCGGTAATGGAGTCCTGAAGATAGAAGAACTACAGATAGAAGGGAAAAAAAGGATGTCTGCATCTGAATTTCTCAATGGATACCCGGTAAAAAAAGGAAACAAATTTTCAGAGAAAAGATGCCTGTAAATAAAGGAGAAACGGTGAAAAGGTTTTATGTCAAAAACAGGCAGATAATAAAAAAAACACTATACCTTACAGTATTTCTCACCCTTCTGTTCTTTCTCATCCCATACCATAAAGGTCCAGTATATGTAGAATCCCAGGAGATTGCAAAAAATATAAAAGTTATCAGACCCTTTATCATAAAGGTATGTCCTCCTTTTACTGACCTTCCTTTACACTTTATAAACATACCCTATCCAAAGGGGCAACTCCTCTCATGGTTTATCTGGATTTCTATTATATGGGTTCTATATGCAGTTATCCGACTGAAAGAAAGGTGGAGAGTAAAAATAAAAAAAATTGTCAGGGGAATAGCAGTTGCTTTTATCTTTATTTCTATACTTGTAATATATGGTATATTTTTACCTGTCCAGAGATATGAACTTGTCCCCAAAAGTAGTAATGAGGTTCTTCTTGATCTCCATTCACACACAATATATTCCCACGACGGTCTCGTCACACCTGCCTATAGTATAAAGTGGCACAAAAACTATGGGTTTAGATGCTGGGCAATAACAGAACATAAAAATACAGGTACAGCAACATCTCTACAGAAAAGTATTATTCTCAGAAATAGACTGCCTTTCTCTGTTATCCCTGCACAGGAGATAGGTTTTAAAGGAGTACATCTTAATCTATTAGGAATTGAAAAAGATATTGACCCGAAAAAATTTGATAGTGTAAAAGAGATAATAAACACGGTACATAGTAATGGTGGCGCAGTAATAGTACCCCATATATGGGCAGAAAAAAAGGGAAAGGTATCCCTTGATGAACTGGCTGATGCAGGTGTGGATGGGTTTGAGATAGCAGGTATATCCTCTGTACCGCTCAGTCGTGAAAAACAGAAAGAGATTATTGAGTTCTGTAACGATAAAAAACGGGTAATGGTTGGTGGAACAAACTGGCATGGCTGGAACAACCTCTGCACGGTATGGACATCATTCAGAATAGAAAATTGGAATGAACTAACCATAGAAGAGAGAGAAAAATTGGTGATAGAGGCACTGAGAAAAAGGGAGGTAGATAAATTCAGGACAATTACATATCACTATAACTATGTTCTTCAAAATATCATCCTTGAACCATTCTCAGGGACATATTCATACATCTCTTCCCTTGATAAAACCCAGAGGTTCTTCTGGATATTCTGGACTATTTCCCTCTATCTTGTCTTTAAACTTATAAAGGAAAAGAGACGTATAGTTATGGCAATATGGTTTCTCGTAAGCATTCTCCTTTTCTTAAAATCCCTTTATTTTTTTGAGTTGTGGATATCTGTAAAAGAGGTAAATTCTATATTACCTGATATAGTTAA
>JAQVEU010000011.1:0-2533 GCA_028697565.1 Candidatus Ratteibacteria bacterium | reverse complement strand
AGGGGAAAGTTTTGAATTTTAAGTTTCTTATAAGGGGCTGATATGTTAATAGTCCAGAAATATGGTGGCAGTTCACTTGCAACTACAGACAGGATGAAATTTGTTGCAGAAAAGGTTGTTGAAACAAAAAGGGCAGGCCATCAGGTTGTAGTTGTGGTCTCTGCAATGGGTAAGACCACAGATAATCTTATTACCCTTGCGAAAGAGGTTCATCCCGCACCACCCGAAAGGGAGATGGACATGCTTTTATCCACAGGTGAACTTGTCTCTGTGGCTCTGTTATGTATGGCAATTGAAAACATTGGAGAGCCCGCAGAAGGTATGACAGGATACTTTGCAGGAATCCAGACAGACAGTTTCCATACAAAAGCACGAATCCAGAAGATTGAACCATCAAGAATCATTGAGGAATTAAATAAAGGTAATATTGTCGTCATAGCGGGATTTCAGGGTATAAGTCCTGAAAATTCCATTACCACATTAGGACGAGGTGGTTCAGACCTTACTGCAATTGCCATAGCAGCAGCAATCAAAGCGGACATGTGCGAGATATATACAGATGTTGAAGGTGTCTTCACAGCAGACCCCCATATAGTTCCTGAAGCAAGACTCATCCCTGAAATTTCATATGATGAGATGCTTGAGATGGCATCAGCAGGGGCAAAAGTTATGCAGTCAAGGGCTGTTGAATTTGCTAAAAGGTATAATATTCCCTTTGCAGTGAAGGCAACCTTCGGTAAAGGAGGAGGAACGATGGTAAAAGAGATTGCACTAAAAGAAGGGGCCGCTGTATCTTCTGTATCCCTTGATGAAAAGCAGGTAAAGATTACAATATTTAGGGTACCTGACAGACCTGGTATTGCCTCTCAAATTTTTACTGCGTTGGGTAAAGAAAATATCAATGTAGATGTGATAGTCCAGAATGTCAGCAAAGAGAGTTTTACAGATATATCCTTCACAGTTAATATCTCAGATGCCGATAAAACACTAAAAATTGTGAAAGCAATAGCAAAAGAGATAGGTGCACAGGATATAATATGTGACACCGATATAGCAAAGGTCTCAATTATTGGCATAGGTATGATGAACCACCCTGGTGTTGCAGGAAGAATGTTTGACGCACTGGCACGGGAAAACATCAATATTGAGATGATAAGCACATCGGAGATAAAAATCTCCTGTGTTATAAAGAAGTCCGACGGTGTAAAGGCACTGAAGGCACTTCACAAAGAGTTTATACAATAATGTTGTACCAGGGAGGTTGAACATCAAGAGAAATTTCAGAAAGATATGAAGACATATCCAACCCACACTCTTTGAGGCATTCCACCCAGAGAGAAAACCTGAATGACTCATCCCAGTTTTCCATCTTTCCTCCTTTCTCCCATACCCTCTTAATTATAGGGGCAAGTGTTTTGTCTCCCCTGCTCAATAGTGCCTCAATACAACTCATATGATAGGGATGGAAGTTGAGCTTTATATGTCCACTTCTTCTTACATTTTTCACTATCAATGACTTTTTATAAAGGTACTCCTCTTCTGTAATAAATCTCTCCTTTTCAAATACAGTATGTGGCTTCGGTATAAAGGTATTAAAGGACGCCTTAATACCCATAATACGGGAAAGTTCATTTATATGCCTCGCTACATCAAGAATATCACTCTCTTTCTCTCCTGGAAGCCCCAGCATAAAATACAGCTTTATCTGCTTCCAGCCACCATCCTTTGCCTTCTGTACAAGGGATGTAAGTTCACTATCTTTTATATTCTTCCCTATCTTCACCCTTAGTGCCTCTCCTGTCTCAGGTGCAAATGTCAGTCCTGTCTTTTTTATCTCCTTTATCTTTGTTGCAAGTTCAAAGGAAAATGTATCTATCCTTATGGAAGGGAACGAAATAGTAACCTTCTTATCCCTGAACTCACCCAGTAGTTTATCAACAATCTTTTCTATCTCCGGGTGGTCACCAGAAGAAAAGGAAAGAAGAGAAATCTCTTCATAGCCAGTATTTTTATATGTCTCTTTTGCAATATCTAATATCCTCTCCGGACTCCTTGTCCTTACAGGCCTCCAACACCGACCTGCCTGACAGAAAAAACAGCCCTGCCCACATCCACGCATTATCTCAATTGAAACCCTGTCGTGAACTATCTCTGTAAGTGGGACAATCCACCTTAAAGGTACATATGTATCATTAAAGTCCTTGACGACCCTTTTTTTTACACTCTCCTTTGGAAAAGATGGAACATATACCCCTTCTATAGATGAAAATGCAGAGAGTATCTTCTCCCTCCCTTTGTTCTTCGTCTCCTTTAATATCTCTATCATTTCAACTACCACCTCTTCTCCCTCACCTACAACAAAACAGTCAATAAATGGCTCAAGGGGACCAAAATTAAATATGCAGTTCCCACCTGCAATAATAATAGGGTCTTCCTCTGTCCGTTCTGAAGAAAAAACAGGAATATCTGCAAGTGAGAGTATATTTAAAACATTGGTGTAGTTTAGTTCTGAAGAGATACTGAACCCAATGAT
>JAQVEU010000158.1 GCA_028697565.1 Candidatus Ratteibacteria bacterium | reverse complement strand
AAGAATGCATCAGATGTCCGAGATGTATGTAGTACCTATCCACTGGATAGGATAATGGCAGAGACAGACGCACCTTTTCTTTCACCATCTCCATTTCGGGGTAAAAGAAATGACCCTTCAAAGGTAAAATATATTGTAGAGATGATTGCCAATATCAAAGGGATGGATATAAAAAGTTGTGCGGAAACTATCTTAAATAACTCAAAGGCATTTTTTGGATTATGAAACTTTTTATAAAGACATACGGATGTAAGGCAAACCAATATGATAGCCAGTTATTATATGAAAACTTCATATTAGAGGGATATGAGATAACTCCTTTTGGTGAGGCAGAGGTAGTTGTTGTGAATACCTGCTGTGTGACAGGAAAGGCGGAGAAAGAGGCGAGGTCTTTTATAAGCAAGGTAGCAGCAGAAGGCAAAGATGTATGGGTGACCGGCTGTGCTGTGAAAAGGGATGCCTTTGTAAAACAGATTGCCGGGGTTAAGGTTCTTTCAGATATTCCCTTCAAGAAAAAAATCATTACCTCCTTTTATAACCATACCCGCGCCTTTGTAAAGATAGAAAATGGCTGTGAGAACTTCTGTGCATACTGCATTGTGCCTTATGTAAGAGGAAAAGTAAAAAGCAGGCCAGAATATGAGATTGTAGAAGAGGTAAGGACACTGTGTGAAAATGGTTATAAGGAGATTGTTCTTACAGGGATTGATACAGGGGTATACGGAAAGGATACAGGGACAGGTATTATAAAACTACTGGAGAAACTGAAATATATTCATGGACTGAAAAGGGTACGTTTAAGTTCCATAGAGTTAACTTATCTTACAGATGTACTCTGTGACTATCTTGTTTCAAGTGAACTTTTTTGCCCTCATCTCCATATACCTCTGCAGAGTGGTTCTGATAAAATTCTGAAACTGATGGGAAGAAGGTATGCCTTTTCTGATTATGCAAACAAAATAGAAAAGATAAGAAAAAAGGATATAGAAAATAGGTTTACATTTACCACAGATATAATGGTGGGTTTTCCATATGAGGATGATGATGACTTTTCATTAAGTGTAAAGGCGGTGGAAGACATTGGATTTCTTAAGGTTCATATATTTAGATACTCAAGAAGGGAAGGGACATCTGCCTATTCCATTGGTGGTGATGTTCCTGAAAGGATAAAAAAAGAGAGGGAAAAGGCATTGAAAGAAATAGTATGTAAGGTATCTATGGATGTGAAGCGACAGTTTATAGGAATGTCTTTGGATGTTCTTGTAGAGAGAAAAAAAGATAACTGGTGGGAGGGTTATTCTTCCCAGTACCTGCCTGTAAAAGTTCCTGCCCGGTGTGGTTGTTTGTTAAATGAGATTGTTTATGTGGAGATAGAAGGTATGGATAGATGTGGGATTTTACACGGCAGGATGATGTAATTATATCTGGGTGATGATGAATACAAAGACAATTATTCAAGTAGTTATCGGACTTTTTCTGATAGGTGCGGGGATATATCTTACATTTAAGCCAAAACTTAACTATCAGAAGGAGGGTATCTCCGATGTGTTTGCCATTGCAGGGATTATCCTTATGATTATTGGAGTAGTTCTTATTTTTGCGCCTCTTCTAAGATGATTTTTCTTCACCCTTTTGGTGTAATAAGATTGATTGCCTCTGTCCGTGTTCTGAAGTCCCTTAAAAATATACCTCTCATTGCGGATGTTACTATCTTTGTGCCTGACTTTCTCGCTCCGCGCATACTCATACACATATGCTCTGCTTCTATTACAACCATAGTTCCCTGAGGGGTTAGGACCTTCATAATAGTATCAGCAATCTGGTTTGTAATTCTTTCCTGAAGTTGCATCCTCCTTGAATATACATCTACAAGCCGTGCAAGTTTGCTTATACCTACAACCACACCATTGTCAGGAAGATATGCAATATGTGCCTTGCCATAAAAAGGAAGCAGGTGGTGTTCGCACAGGGAAAAGAAAGGGATGTCTTTTACCAGCACAAGTTCATTGAAGTTTTCTTTAAATGTCTTTCCGAGTATTTTTTCAGGGGATTCTTGTGTTCCTCCAAGCAGTTCCATATACATTCGTGCAACTCTTTTTGGTGTCTCTTTTATCCCCTTTCTGTTAGGGTTTTCTCCGACTGCCTCTATGATTGACCTAACTGCTTTTTCTATCTTCTTCTGGTCCATTGTCTTGCTGCTCCTCTTTTTTCAGTCCAATGATTTCATCTATCTCATCAGAGTTAAGTGTCTCTTTCTGTAGTAGCGCCTCAGCAAGTTTTTCTAATTTGTCCCGCTGACTTTTAAGTATTTCTATTGCAAGGTTCTCTGCCTCTTCAAGAATTCTTCTTATCTCATTATCTATCTCTCTGGATGTATTCTCACTGTATTCTCTCTGTTTGACAATATCCCTGCCAAGGAAGACCGCCTCATTGTGATGATAACTCACAGGTCCCAGGTTCTCGCTCATTCCCCACTCGCATACCATCCGTCTTGCTATCTCTGTCGCAATTTTAAGGTCGTGTTCCCCGCCTGTGAAGATTTTACCAAAGACCAGTTTTTCGGCACTTCGGCCTCCCATAAGGGCGCATATAGAGTTCTTATAATAGGTACTGCTTTCAATAAATCTGTCTTCTTCAGGAAGTATGTGGGTTATACCGAGTGCCTGTCCCCTGGGGATGATGGTAACCTTATGGACAGGATATACCTCTGGTAGTTGCTTCTGGATAAGTGTGTGTCCTGCCTCGTGGTATGCAATAATTTTTTTCTCTTTTTCACTTATTACCAAACTCTTTCGTTCTACACCCATCAGTACCTTGTCTTTTGCCTCTTCAAAGTCGGACATCTCTATCTTTTGTTTACCTTTTCGTGCTGCAAGAAGTGCTGCTTCATTTACAAGATTTTCAAGATTTGCCCCTGAAAGTCCAGCTGTTGCCCTGGCAAGTACTTTTACATCAACGGACGCATCAATGGGTTTATTTCTCATATGTACCTTAAGAATCTCCTCTCTTGCCCGAATATCAGGGAAGTCGACCACTAT
>JAQVEU010000010.1 GCA_028697565.1 Candidatus Ratteibacteria bacterium | reverse complement strand
TTGTGTGGGACTCAAGGACATACCCTAACTTCCAGCCCCAGCAGTAGATACACAGAAGAAAGGTAACACATTAGCATCAGAAAGTTCTTATCTATTTTTTTCCTTATATGAGAGAGGATATCCCTTACCCACAAGTTCCCCCTTTGTAAAGAGGGATAAGATAGAAGGACATGGTTCTCAGTGAGAACCGGGTCATTGAAAAGTGAGGGGGAATGAAAATTCTCCCCTTGATAAGGGGGAGGTAGAGGTGGTTTGGTAGGGGTGGAGTCCCCTTCAATTCCTCCCCATATAAGGGGGGAGGGATAAGGAAGAAAATTACTTTTTGAATCTAATACATTACGAAGAAAGATGCTTGTGAATGCTGGTAGATATGTGTGCCCGTGTAGCTCAGTGGCAGAGCAGCGCATTCGTAATGCGCGGGTCGGGGGTTCAAGTCCCCCCATGGGCTATTTTTATTGTGGACTAAAATTCAAGTGGGATAAGGTCTATCTTGTAGTTTTCCCCTTCCTCAAGGATACTTACCACTTCAAATCTGTAAGGGATGTCAGTAAGGTTGTGTCTCATAATGTAAGAGAGTGCGGTCTTCTGCAGGTGTGCCTTTTTTGTTTTTATAACTGCTTCTGCTGGGTATCCAAAAGAGGTGCCTTCCCTTAGTTTTACCTCAAGAAATACAATACACCTTCCTTCTCTTGCAATAATGTCTATCTCACCTGTTTTTGCACGAAAGTTTCTGCAAAGTATCCTGTATCCACGCTTCTTCAGAAATTTTACCGCCAGTTTTTCACCTGTTATGCCCTTTACCCTGTTATTCACTTTTTTCTTTGAGGTAATACATCTTGGCACGTGGGGACAGTTTATTTTTTTCTCTGGTTTTTACAATCTCTACCTTTGCTACAACAGGAGAATAGAGGGGAAATGTCCTTTCAACACCTTCACCATAAGAGTCCTTCCTTACAGTAATTGTCTCTCTTAAGCCACTTCCTTTTCTGGCAATACAGGTGCCTGTAAATACCTGCAACCGCTCCTTCTCGCCTTCCTTGAGTTTTATATAAACGGTTATTTCATCTCCTGGCCAGAACTCTGGTATCTCTTTCTCCTGTGTAATCTTTTTTTCAATCTCTTCTATTACCTTTTTGCCCATTTTGTTCTCCTTTTACATACCTTCTGTAGAGGACAGGCCTCCTTTCTTTTGTCCTCTTTTCTGCCTGTGTTTTTCTCCACTGTGCTATCTTTTTATGGTTGCCTGAAAGAAGGTCATCGGGTACTCTCATTCCTTTAAAAACAGATGGTTTTGTATAGGATGGCCAGTCCAGAAGATACTGGTGGAAACTGTCATATACAGGTGCTTCTTCAGGTAGTACACCAGGCAATAACCGGACAACACAGTCGGTTATAACCATTGCAGGCAGTTCTCCACCTGTAAGGACATAGTCACCAATGGATATCTCATAGTCAACAATGGAACATACCCGCTCATCCACACCTTCATAGTGGCCACATATTATTATCAGCCCGGGCGTTTTGCTTAACTTCTTTGCAAGATTCTGGTTAAATAGGGTTCCCTGTGGAGTTGTCAATATAACCTTACTGTTTTTATTTTCTTTTTTTATGTGTTCTACAGCGGCAAAGACGGGCTCACATCTTAATACCATCCCTTTGCCACCGCCGTAAGGAGTATCATCTACTTTTTTGTGCTTGTCCTTTGTAAAGTCCCTGAGGTTCCAGATATTTATCTCTACCATCCCCTTGTCAACCGCCCGTTTTACAATACTTACATCTAATGGTACAAAAATATCAGGAAATATCGTTATTATATCTATCCTCATTGATAAATTTTCAGGAGAAGATATACTATACTGAATACAATGTCTTAAATCCAAAATTTAAAACTCAAAAGCCAAAATTTTCTAAACCACCGTTTTTAACTTTTGACTTACATTATTTATCCACATTGGGTGGAATAAGGATGCCTTTCTTTTTCAGGATTGACTTAACTGTAGGTGATGGCTTTGCTCCTACACCGAACCAATACTGAAGACGTTCTTCCTTCACATCAACCGTAATGTTTTCTGGTAGTGGGTCGTAATGTCCAAGTATCTCAAGGACATCACCCCTGCCATCCTTTTCTTTGCTCACTGCTACAATCCTGAAAAAGGGTCTATTCTTTTTCCCAATTCTTACAAGTCGTATGGTCGCTGCCATATATTCTTTCTCCTTTACTTCACCTGTTCTATCTTCCCTGATTCAAGTGACCTGTGTATAGCCACTGCTATTTTTGTAACCTCAAGCCCATCTTCACCAAGTCCAGTAATACCACCTTTCAATTCATCAATACACCCACCTTTTGAAAGGAATTCTAAATTATACACGAAGTCAGCAATACTTTCAATACCATAGCCAGAGTATCTTGTTCTACCTATTCTTCTATCATCGGTCTCACTTATGAATACAGGATTGTATGTTGCCACACCCTTACCTTGATAGAATACCCGGGTTCCCCTATCCTGACTGTCGCACTCAATAGCCCCGTTTTCTCCTACAAGACGGAAGCCCTGGTTAACAATTGCCTCAAAGTCCTCAGGTAAAATCCATGAAAGGTCAAATGTTACCACTGCACCACTTTCAAACTCTACCATAGTGGATATTGCATCATAGGTATCTATACCCAACGATTTCAGTTTTGACTTACTTCCCCTCGCATATACACTTTTACCATTGCTTCCTATAATCCACCTTATAAGGTCAAACATATGGACACCTAAAAACCATACAGGTGAACTCTTTGGTGCCCAGCCCGGAAACCAGTCCCTTGGTACCACAATTTTATCTTCCATATGTGCATAGCCATATTCAATGGTTCCTGCAAGCCCCTCTTGTACATCGCGTCTCACCTGCATATGGAATGGGTCAAACCGTTTATGAAAGTCCACCTGGAGGAAGACATTATTTTTTCTACATACATCTATCATTTCAAGACATCCCTCAACAGTAACATCCATTGGTTTTTCTACAAATATATGTTTGCCCTGGCCTGCGGCATATATAACGGGCTCCTTATGAAATGGGTCAGGTGTTGCCACCGCTACACCATCTATCTCTTCTCTGTTGAGCATCTCTTTATAGTCGGTATAGCCCCTTACATTATATCTCTTTGACTGAACTTCAAGTGTTTGCTTGTTTATATCACATATTGCCACAAGTTTACACCTTCCCTCTCTCTCAATCTGCGAAAATGTATTCAGCAGATTTGTGCCAAACTTACCCGCCCCTATAACACCTATTTTGACCATATATCCCCTTTTGTTAACCTAAAACAACATCTCTTGTCCTGTTTCTGCACTTCTATAGATACCTTCCAGCATCTTGATTACCTCAAGTGACTCTTCTGGTTTTACAGGTACCTCCTTATCCTTTTTCACACACTCCAAAAATACCCTTATCTCCTCGTGGTGTGGGGCAACATCAGGCAGTGTATCAAACCGTATCTCTACATCCTGCAGGACCCCTTTCTTCTCTGTTGTGAGTTTCCCATCAGGCCATCTAAGACCTGCCTCACTACCAAAAAGTGTGGTTGAAAAGTCCTCTAACTTTTCCATATTTGCAAGGAAACTACAGGAAAGAGAGATACTTCTGCCATCAGTAAATCTTATAAAGCCAGATGCAAAGTCCTCCACATCATAGGACTCCCTGTCCCACTCACCCCACAGCCCCTTTATATCCTTTCTTTTTGCAAGTTTTGTGTAGGTCACTCCTTTTACAGAGTGAACCTTTGGACAACCCATAAACCAGTATGTAAGGTCAAGTATATGTACACCTATGTCAAACATAGGGCCACCACCTGAAAGTTCCTTCTTTATAAATGTGGGTCTGGCTGGCACCCCCCTTCTCCGTAGTGCATAGGCAATCGCATAGTATATCTCACCGAAGACACCATCATCTATCATCCTTTTCGTAGATACACTTTCCTTCCTGAACCGCTGGTGCTGTGCTGCCATAAGTTTTCTATTGTTCTTCTTTGCCTCTTTTATCATCCCCTCAACCTCTTTTACACTTACAGCAAGTGGTTTTTCACATATCACATGTTTGCCTGCCTTTAGTGATTCAACTGTTGCGGGAAAGTGAAACGTGTTGTGGGCACAGATATCCACAATATCTATCTCATCTACCTCTAAAAGTTTTTTATAGTCATCAAAGACCATCGGAATACCAAACTCTTCTTGTGCCTTCTTCCTTGCTATATCAAATGGGTCAGCAACAGCCAGAACCTCTACATCATTTAATTTCTTCCATCCTGGTAGATGACAGGACTGTGCAATCCCACCAAACCCAATAAACCCAACTCCGTACTTTTTCCCTTTCATTTTCTTCTTTTCTCCTTTCTATATTGTAAAAGAAAACCTTACATCAACTGCTATGGCCCCTTTCCCTTTTTCAAGAACCATCAGCGGATTTATGTCCATCTCTTCTATCTCCGGAAAGTCAACGCACAACTGAGACACACGAAGTAGTACATCCTTTACTGCATTTATATCTCTCTCCGGTATATTCCTAAATCCCTTTAACATCCTGACTGTTTTTATCTCTCCTATCATCTCTTCCGCATCAACATCTGTAATAGGTATAACCCGGAATGATACATCCTTTAAAATCTCCACATATATACCTCCCAGCCCAAACATCAGTAGGTGTCCGAACTGAGGGTCTTTATTAACACCAACAATTACCTCAGTTCCACCGGCTATCAACGGCTGTATCTGAACACCTTCTATAACCGCATCTTTTTTGTATCTTCTTGCCGCCTCTATAATCTCTTTAAAAGCGGTTTCTGCGGCCTTTATAGAGTCAATACCCACCTTTACACCGCCTGCCTCTGTCTTGTGTAGTATGTCAGGGGATACAAGTTTCATCACAACAGGCCCTCGCACCTTTTTAAAATAGTTTTTACACTCAGAAATGTTTTTTGCTATAAATGACTCCACTACCTTTATTCCGTATGAAGACAGTATCTCTCTTCCCTCTATATCTCCTGCTGTCTTCCGTTCAGCATCTTTTATATTTATAATGATTTTTTGTACTCTATCTTTATGTATCTTGAGGGCAGGTAGGTCACCTTTCTTTTTTTCATTCCACTCTTTATAATTGACCATTGCCCTTATTGATGAGACAGCACGTTCAGGAAAAGGATAGTTTGGGATACCGTTTTTCATAAGAACCTTAATACCCTCTTCCATCCGTTTTCCACCCATAAAGGATGCCACGACCGGTTTTTTGTGCCCTTTTGTTGTCTCTGAAATTTTTTCTGCACTTTCAGGTATCTGGGTTATCACCTGTGGGGTAAGTATTGCAACAATGGCATCCACATTATCTTCGGAAAGAACGAGTTCCATTGCCTTTCCATATGTATCTGCAAGCGCATCACCTAATATATCCACAGGATTATTGACATTGGCAGCAGGGGATAAAAACTCTCTGAGAGATGCCTTTGTCCTTTCTGATATTACTGCGTGATAAAGTCCTTCAACTTCTACTGCATCTGTTGCCATAACAGCAGGTCCACCTGCATTGGTTACTATTGCGACCCTTCTTCCTTGAGGTACCGGCTGAGATGAAAAGGCCATTGCGTAGTCAAATAGTTCCTGCACAGAGTTTGCCCTTATTACACCTGCTTGCTTAAGTGCTGCATTATAGGCATTGTCTGAGCCGGCCAAACTGCCTGTGTGTGATGAGACCGCCTTCCGGCCAGCAGTACTTTTGCCTGCCTTTACCATAATGATGGGCTTCTTCATAGCAACCTTCCGTGCGGTCTCTATAAACTTTCTACCATTTTGCAGTCCTTCCATATATAGAAGTATAACCCTTGTGTCAGGGTCTTCCCCGAACTCTTCAATCAGGTCTGTCTCTGAAACATCTGCCATATTTCCAAAACTGACAAACTTGGAAAGTCCAATGTCTTCCTTTGCCGCCCAGTCAAGGACAGCAGTTCCCAGTGCCCCCGACTGTGTTATAAACGAGATTTTACCTTTTGTTGGCATATCAAAGGCAAAAGATGCATTAAGATTATTTATCACATCAATGATACCAAGACAGTTAGGTCCTATCATTCTCATATGATATTTTTTTACTATCTCTTTGAGTGCTTCTTCCCTCTGCTTGCCATCCTCTCCTGCCTCTTTAAACCCTGCACTTATAACAATCAGTCCCTTCACCCCTTTTTTTCCACAATCTTCCGCAACATCAGGAACAAGTTTTGCAGGGATAACTATGATGGCAAGGTCAGGGGGGGTAGGAACTTCTGATATGGTTTTGTATGTTTTAAGGTTGAGGATTTCTTCTTCTGCGGAAGGGTTGATAGGATATATCTTTCCTTTATATCCGCCATCTATTACATTTTTGAGAATTTTAAATCCAAGTTTGCCTGGGTGTTTTGAGGCGCCAATAACAGCAACACTTTCCGGTGTGAAAAATCTTTTAAGCATAAGATACTCCTTTTTTCAGGGTTAAATTGTAAACAGGTGATGAAGATAAACAGTAATAAGATATTATAAATCTACAACAAAGTCAAATTTTATATTTCCGATACGGGAGAGGAATTTCTGGAATACATAAGGGGGGTTATGGTATTATTAAAATAAATGAGATGGATAAGATGCGGATTTTCTATTATTGAGATGCTGATAGTTCTTTTTATCTTCTCCCTTTTGATGGTACCAACAACTACCTATTTTCTTAAATATCAACGGGCATCTCTTTTAGATAGTGAGGCAAAAAAAATAGTTGAGATAGCAACCTTTGCAAGGGAATCAGCACTTAATGAAAGAAAAGAGTTTTATGTGGTCTTGGAGGAAGACAGTTTTGTGGTCCTGAGAGAAAACAGGGAACTGGTGGGAAAACAGTATCATCTCCCTGACTATATAAGGATAAAGGAGAAGTCAGATGGCTTTTCTCCCCTTATCTTTAATCCGGACGGGACAGCAAGAACAGGCGGGTATCTTGTGTTGGAGGACACAGCAGGGAAGCGAGAGATAAAGATAGTGCTTCATAACATTACAGGTAGGTGTTTTATAGAAGAGTAAAAAATGAAACACAAAGGACTGACATTTATAAGTGTACTTATTGCCTTTTTTATTCTTGCAGTAGGAATACTTTATCTTGTGAGGGTATATCCTGTAATAGACAAACTTTCGTTTAGGAGCAGGTCATATATTATTACTTCCCAGATAGCAGACAAACTCTTTACCTTACTTGAAGAGGTCTATGGAAGTTCTGATGGTCCACCTGTCCCTTCTTTTTTAAGTGGTACTGATGAAAAGGAGCCCCTTTATAGTTATTCCATAAACATAGGACAGGAGAAGGAAGGACTCTACAGGGTGGAGATGGAGATTATTAGAAAGGAAGAGGGTAGAAGTGAAAGTGAATATTTTTCAGGAAGTTTCAGAAGGAGATAGGGGAGCCACCCTTCTTGAGGTAATTATAGCCCTGGTTATCTTCTGTATTGCTGTCTTTTCTGCCATAACGATATTCAAGGGCTCACTTTTAAGGTTCGGGAAGCAGACAGGGGAGAAGAAGGTGTACTCTGAAGCAGTTAAGGTCTTTGACTATATGGAAAGATATTTGGTTTCTGCTATGTGTAGCAAAGAGTCAGGGATTGCGTTTGAAGGAGAAAGTGAATATATCAGGTTTATATCTCCGTTTTCCGAAGGTCCTGAGTCAGACCTTGCAAAGTTTGGGATATACTTTGACAGAGAGAATAATGCAGTAAAGGTTTCTGTTATAAGGATAGATAGGAGGTCATCCGATGTTGATTTCCCTGCTGGGTTTCCTGGTGCACAGGTACTTGGAGAAGATATAGAGATGTTTCACCTCTCTTATTATGATGGGAATAACTGGTATGAGCAATGGGAGACCAAATATATGGAAGAGCCAGAACTTCCACGCCTTATAAAGGTTGAAGTGAGACCTTTTTCACAAAGAATAGAAGGGAAGAGATATGAAAAGACATTTGAAAAAGTTATCAGGATTCCTACGGAATAAAAGTGGTGCATCTGTGTTGTTGGTACTTATGATACTTTTACTTCTTTTTATTTTTACAGGTCTCCTTCTATTTGTGTTTAACTTCTGGGAGAAGACATCCTACAAGATATTTACAGGGAAGGCAGCATACAGATTTGCGAAGGTAGGGATAGATTCTGCTATATGGGAGATTGACAATGACAGCAGGGAGTATGACGCACTTACAGACACATGGAATACTACCTTTCAAGGGGATGATGTGGACATTAATGAGGATGGTATCCCTGATGCTAAATGGTTTTACATTAAAGATAAAAATGGGACTATTACAGGGAGATATGCAGTTCTGGTTGAGGATGAAAGCGGAAAGATTAATATCAATTATGCAGGAAGCAAAGATGCCTTGTGGCCCACCCATACTGTAAGTGATATGGATGTTTTCAGTGATGTGATAGGGAAGAAGAGGGCATATAATATCATTACATACAGAGAGGGGCGAAAGTACATTGTTCCTTCTGATGTGAAACTTGCCGATGGTATAAGTGAAGAGGTATATAGAAAGATTAAAAATTATATCACCACATTTTCCTATGACCTGAATGTTAACAGATATGGAAAGGAACGGATAAATCTCAATAATGCGCCTTTTGAGATACTCTTTTACACCCTAAAAAACCTCGGATATGAAGATGTAGTCGCCGCACAGGTTGCCCTTAATATCACTGCTTACAGGGACAAAAGTCGTATCCCACCCCAGTATGAGATAGGTAGTACCACCTTTTATGGTGTAAATAAGACCCCTTACTTTAATGAGATAGATGCAGTGCGGCCATGGAAAAAGGAAACGATAGGAGAGGTTATTATATTAAGAGAAATTGGAGGACAGTTTATAGAACTCTTTAATCCTTATTCTGAACCACTGGATATCAGCAACTGGAAAATAAAAGGGGTGGTAACCCTTTTTTCCGGCTTCTGGAATGATGTTTGTGATGAATCAGAGGACATCCTTGATGACATAACAAACGGTGAGACAGATATAGCACCTGAAAGGGTAAAAAGCATTATGGAAAAGTTGGTGGCTGCTTCTATAGTTATTCCAAAGGGAACAAAGATACCGCCACGTTCTTACTATACCATAGGTGACCTCGGAAGTATTATGATAGTGATTATCCCCACACAGGTAGGTCCGATTATAATTCCTCTTTTGGTTCCTATTAAGGAGCCGGATGGCTGTCAGTACTATGAACCCATACTTGCTGTAAATCCTGGCTCACTCGGTTTTATTGCGGAATACCTGAGCAGAATACCACTATTTGCTAATTTAGGGCTTGACTTCACTATGCGGCTTTATGACAGTAAGGATAATCTTATAGAGCATACGGAATATATAGCGGACCTACCCCATACAACTGTGGGAAAGAATGACCCGAGGATGTCAGGTGTCCTTGACTGGTATCCTAACAGCCCAACCCCTGGAAAACCAAATGTAACATTTCAACCATGGATTGGTGAGGAATTTGGTAAGACCGACTGGTTGTTAAACTGGCCTACCTCTTTTGTTATAAGAAACGACAAAATGCTCTCTGTTTCAGAAATTTCCTTTATCCACAAAAAAGAGCACTGGAAGACACTGGACTTATGGAAGTATGGAAGTGATAGAAAGATTATTGACTACTTTACAGTTGTGGAACATCCAGAAGAACCCACCTATGGAAGGTTGAATATAAATACTGCTTCAGAGGTTGTACTCTGCTGTCTTCCATTGGTTGATAAACAAGTAGCAGATGCAATTATAGGTGCCAGGCCATATAAAGATATATCAGAGGTTCTTGGAATATATGGTAATAACTCCTCACCTCAGGAACTTTTAAGCAAAGAGATGACAAGATATGGGTTTAATTTCCGGGATAATACATTTGACTTTTTTATAGATGAAGAAAAGGAGAAAGAACTTATCTTTTCAAGGATTATAGACCTTATAACTGTCAGGAGTAATGTATTTAAGGTTGCAGCAATTGGACAGAAGGTGCAGGATATAAATAATAATGGTAAAATAGAAGAGAGAGAAGTTATCTCTGAGAAAAAGGTTGTTCTGTGGTATGATAGAAACAAAAAGAGGACTATATATAGAAGGGAGATACAGTAGAGAGTAGCAAGATGGAAAAGATTAAGTAAAATTTCGTCTAATCCCCGAAATCCCTTCTGACTTCTCTTTACAAAAGGGAAGGACCGCTTTAATAAAGGGGTGAAATTTGGCGGATTTCTCTCTACTCTCTACTTGTTACTAAGGGAAAGAAAATGTTAAAAATAACACTATCAAAGAAGAATAAAAGGATTTTGTTCATATCTGCCCTTGTAGTTATTCTTGCTGGGTTTTTATACTTTTTATTATTTTTTAAAAACAGGAATGTGGTCGCAGTTGTTAATGGATATCCGATTACCATAAAGGATATACACATTGAGGCAGATGTATCTCCCTCAGTATATAAGGAGATGTTAGAGATAAATCCCAAAAGTGTTGTAGAAGAATATACAAACCAGATACTCCTTTTCCAGGAGGCAAAGAGATATGAAAGAGAACTTAAAAAAGACATAGAGCCACTGATGAAGAACTATTACATAAAGACACTTACAAAGATGTATGTTGACAAAGTTCTTACAGAAAGGATAAAAATTACGGATGAAGAGATAGCAGAGTATTATAATGCCCATCTTGAAGAGTTTCTTATACCTGAGAAGGTGCGGCTCTTTGAGATAGTTGTGCCCACGCAGGAAAAAGCCGAGGATGTCAGACGTCGGCTCTCTTTAGGAGAGTCATTTGAACTGATAGCAGCAAATGAGTCCATATCGGCAAGCAGAGAAAGGGCAGGAGACCTTGGGTGGATTGATGTAAGAAAACTTGAGCCAGAGCTCGCAGCACTGATTTCAAAGATGACCCCAGGAGATATACTTGCCAATATTATAAGAACAGAAACAGGGTACCATATTATCAAACTTGCAGGTAAGATGGAGAGCAGGATGCTTACACTCCAGGAGGCATCACCAGGAATAAAAGAGATGCTTGTTTCCTTCAAAAAGAAGGGCGAAGTTGAAAAAATAATGGCTGAACTTAAAGAGAAAGGTAGAGTAAAGATATATACAGAAAGGTTAGAGAAACTAAAATGACAGTGTCAAAAAATAGATGAAAGAGAGGAAAAATGAAAAAAACAATAATCTGTTTAATCCTTATCGGTATAACAGCAGGGCTGTACTGTGAGAATGCATCAGTGGTGATGGTAGGGAACAAGGTTGTCCTTGAAAGTGATGTCCGTACAAAAATGAAGGAAGAGAACAAGAACTATGAGGAGGCGCTGCGTGACATTGTTGTAGAAAAGATGTTGCTATTTCAGGCGGAAAAGGAAGGAATTGTGGTATCACCTGATGAACTTTCATTTGAGATAGAGCGGATTAAGAAAAGTTTTCCTGATGAGGCATCCTTTTATGCAGCACTGGAAAAGAACAATGTTCCCTACAGTATATTTGTAAAGACAGTTGAAGACAGGATAAAGGTAAGGAATATTATAAGAAAGAATGTGGTTGACAGGATAGAGATATCCTCTCCTGAGATAGCGGCAAAGATAAAGGAATTAGAAGAGGGTGGTAGTTGTTCCTATCGTTTCCGTCTCAAGTGGTTTGACAGTGAGGCATCAGCACAGGAGTTTGTAAACAGATTTGACAGCACAAAAGAGGCAGAGATGGGGGAAGAGGTGACACTCTCAAAAGAAGAGATTATCCCTGAGGTTCTGGCAGGGATAGAGAAACTTTCTGCAGGCAGCATCAGCAGTCCCATAAAGATGGGAAACAGGTACCTTGTAGTCATGCTTAAAGATGTAAGCCAGGGGGAATATACCTCATATCAGTTATATCAGAAGGCGAAGACCATACTCCAGAATATGAAATTTGAAGCGGCTCTCAATAACTATCTTAAGGAATTACAGTCAAAAATTCCTGTCTTTTATTGTGATTAGTGCTTAATTCCTTTCGCTTTGGCAGAATATGGAGAAAAAGGTTATAGGTATTTCTCTTGGAGACCCAGCAGGTATAGGCCCTGAGGTACTTTTAAAGGGGCTCTCCTCTGTAAAAGATATCCCTGGCACCATACCACTTATAATAGGTGATATCCCTGTTATTGAAAAGAACATTATTTATGGAAGGTATCCTACAAATATTGTAAGAGGTAGGAATGGGATAAAAGCAAATTACCTCAATATCTATAATACAGGAACTATAAAAAGCAAAAACTTCCCGATAGGTAAGGACTCACCATTATGTGGGAAGGCATCATTTCTTTATGTTGAAAAAGCAATTCAATTCTGGGGAGAAGGAGAAATAGACGGACTTGTAACCCTTCCTATCTCAAAGAAGGCGTGGCATATGGCAGGATTTCTATACTCAGGCCATACGGAACTTCTTGCTGACAGGTTGAAATGTAAACGGTTTGCAATGATAATGATGGCAGGCAATATAAGGGTACTTCTTGCTACAACACATATCCCGCTAAAAGATGTGAGTAAAACATTGTCTACCCGGCTCCTTATCGAAAAAACTACCATTGGTTATGAGTTTCTACAAAGGATAAGAATAAAAAGCCCTGTGGTAGGTATCTCTGCACTCAATCCTCATAGTGGAGAGGGTGGTATCTTGGGTAGTGAAGAAAGAGAGATAATAGTGCCTACCTGTAGGGCACTGCGAAAAAAGGGCATCAAGTGTGAAGGGCCCATCCCCGCAGATGCTGTTTTCAAAAAGGCAGTGGAAGGAAAGTTAGACATCATTATAGCAATGTACCACGACCAGGCGATGATACCACTTAAGACATTCTATTTTGATAAACTTGTAAACTACACTGCGGGTATAAATATGGTGAGGACAAGCCCCGGGCATGGAACTGCCTTTGATATTGCATATAAGGGAAAGGCAGACCCTTCTCCTTTTATTGAGGCATATAAATTGGCTGCTTCTCTCGTGTGTCCAAAACATAGGTAGAGAGAACTCTCACCCTCTCCTCGCTGTGCGGGGAGATGCCTTAAGGAGAGGGGGATTTAGAAATCCATCCCTACCTTCCTTTATGAAAGGAAGGAGCAAAAATCCCCCTTATTAAAGGGGAGTGGGAGGGGATTTCTCTTTACTTGCTACTTGATACTCTATGCTTCACTTATATCTAT
>JAQVEU010000157.1 GCA_028697565.1 Candidatus Ratteibacteria bacterium | reverse complement strand
ACTCCTTCTGCGGAAAGTATCACAATAGCAACAGGCAGGTCAAAGTATGCACCCTCCTTTTTCAGGTCAGCAGGTGCAAGATTTATCACAACCCTTCTATCAGAAGGAAATTTAAATCCCGAGTTTTTTATTGCTGGCTTTATCCTATCCCTGCTCTCCTTTACCGCCTGGTCAGGAAGTCCTACTATAGAGATGGTGGGCAACCCAAAACTTATATCCACCTCCACATCAACAGGCACTCCCTCTATTCCCCAAATAGTCAGTGAACTAATTTTTGCAAGCATTTTTATATATTCTCAATACCTGTTCTGTTGTGTAATAAAGAAATTCCTTTCCTCTCTTCATTGCCTCATGGAGTGATACTACCTTTGGCACAATGCTTAAAATTATAGCATCTTTAAATGACTTATTTCTATAAACTGCATCATCCACACTTCCAGTAAGTATAACAACAGGTACCCTATGCCTTTTACATATCTCCATTACAACCCCTATTGCCTTCCCATATATTGTCTGGACATCAGTCCTGCCCTCACCTGTAAGAAGTATATCAGCACCTTTTATCTTACTTTCAAATCCACCCATTTTTAAAATAGTTCTTATACCTGATACAATCTCTGCACCAAGAAAGGCAGTAAAACCACCTGCAATACCACCCGCAGCACCAGAACCCCCAATACTATTCATATCCACACCTGTAACCTTTTTCACTATTTTGTTGTAGTTCCTCAGCCCTTTATCAAGTATCTCTATATCTCTATCAGTAGCACCTTTTTGTGAAGCATAGACATATGCTGCCCCATATCTACCATAGAGTGGATTTTCAACATCAGAAAGGACTTTAAATTTGCATTTTTTGAGTTGAGGAATAATTCTTGAAGTATCAATATCTTTTATCTCTATAAGGTTTTTCCCTCTCCCAGGATAAATCACCTTCCCACCTCTATCAAAAAATCTCACACCCAGTGCGGTAAGAGCACCTATCCCTCCATCATTTGTGGCACTTCCTCCAACACAGATGTAAACCTTTCTGCATCCTGATAAGACCGCACCTTTTATAAGTTCACCAACCCCATAAGTTGTGGTCTTTAGAGGGTCCCTTTCTTTTTCTTTCAAAAGTGTTAGCCCTGCTGCCTGTGCCATCTCTATCCATCCAGTATCCCCTTTCTTCAGCCACCTACCTTTTATCCTTCTTCCTAACGGGCCAGAAATATCTTCAAAAACAAAACTACCACCTGCAATTTTTTTTATTACATCCAGTGTTCCCTCTCCACCATCCGCAAGAGGAAATATTATCAATTTTGCTGATGGGAAGACCCTACGGGATGCTGCTTTCATTATATCTGCCGCCTCAACATTTGTAATACTCCCCTTATAAGACGTAGGTGCTATAATGATTTTCATATCTGTTATATAATAGAATATCATTATCTGTATATCAACACAATTGAAAGGAGATGCTA
The DNA here is from genome assembly GCA_028697565.1 of Candidatus Ratteibacteria bacterium. Lineage (GTDB taxonomy): Bacteria > Ratteibacteria > UBA8468 > B48-G9 > JAFGKM01 > JAAYXZ01. Next base: position 1,628 of record JAQVEU010000157.1, on the reverse strand, counting down.
TGAGGGAAATAAAAATACTGAAAGAGGGATGGAGGTTTAAGAAAGGCACCTTTACAGAGGCGACCAAAAATGCCTTTGATGACTCTGATTGGGAAGAGGTAAGAGTACCCCATGACTGGGCAATAAAAGGACCTTTCAGTCCTGACAATGATATACATATCCACACTATAAACAGGAGAGAAGTAAGATGGATAGGTAATACAGGAGGGCTACCTCATACAGGAATGGGATGGTACCGGATAAAATTTTATCTCCCGGATGATATAAAAACAAAACGGGTAAAGGTAGAGTTTGATGGTATAATGAGTCATAGCAAGGTCTATGTTAATGAAAATTTTGCAGGGGAATGGCCTTATGGATACTCTTCATCTGCCTTTGATATTACCGCCCTCATACAGCCCGGAGAAAATATACTTGCTGTGTCCGTTGATAACAATCCCCATTCCTCCCGGTGGTATCCAGGTGCAGGAATATATAGAAGTGTCCGTCTTGTGATACTGAGCCCTGTCCATATCTCCCACTGGGGAACCTATATCACAACACATCTTATAGGCAAAGAAGAGGCACAGATTAATATCCAGACAACTATAGAGAACCATACGGACAAAGAGGTATCTGTTGGAATAGAGACAGTTATTATTTCACCTGATGGAAAAAATGTTGCCTCAACTTCAAACAGAATAGATATAAACAAAACAGGAACAATCTCTCAGAAGGTTCTTATTCCATCTCCTGTATTGTGGGGTATAGACACCCCTGCCCTTTATACTGCCTGTTCAACAATAAATATAGAAGGGAAGATAGTGGACTATTACGAAACCAGATTTGGTATAAGGAAGGTTGTCTTTGACTCACAAAAAGGACTTTTTCTTAATGACAGGCCGATAAAATTTCAGGGTGTATGTATGCACCACGACCTTGGCCCATTGGGAACCGCAGTAAATAAGGTGGCACTTAAAAGACAACTCTTACTTCTTAAGGAGATGGGTTGCAATGCCATAAGGACCAGCCACAATCCACCAGCCCCTGAACTACTGGATTTGACAGATGAGATGGGATTCCTTGTGATTGATGAGGCATTTGACGAGTGGAAAATACCGAAGTGTCCCAATGGATACAACAAACTTTTTGATGTGTGGGCTGAAAAAGACCTCCGGGCAATGATAAGAAGAGATAGGAACCATCCTTCTGTTATTATGTGGAGTATAGGGAATGAGATACCTGAACAGCAGGACCCTGAAAACGGCCCAAAACTGGCAAAATTTCTGCATAATATCTGTAAAGAAGAAGACCCATCAAGGCATACAACCTCTGCCTTTAATATACCTGATGCCGCAATAAAAAACGGGCTTGCAGATATTGTGGATATACCTGGCTGGAACTACCAGCCACACAACTATGGTAAATACCATCAGATGCTTCCCTTAAAGCCAATGTATGGAAGTGAGACAGCATCCTGTATAAGTTCAAGGGGTATCTACTTTTTTCCTGTGGAAGAGGAAAGGTATACAGGCAATAGATATAAAAGAGAGAACCTACAGGTAAACAGTTATGACCTCTCCTGTCCTGGATGGGCAACCATACCCGATGTAGAATTTCGGGCACAGGATGACCATCCATTTATAATG
>JAQVEU010000156.1 GCA_028697565.1 Candidatus Ratteibacteria bacterium | reverse complement strand
AGTAAGAAGGGTGGTAAAGGCAGCAAAAAATTATGGTGTGAAGTATCTTACACTTTATTCCTTCTCCACAGAAAACTGGAAAAGGCCAGCAGAAGAGGTAAGGTTGCTTTTTTCTCTAATGGAAGAACGACTAAGGAAGGAAGGGGAAGAACTGCATAAGAATAATGTAAGGGTATCATTTATCGGAAGAAAGGATGGACTACCACAGGAATTGGTGGATACAATGGCAGATGTTGAAACACTTACATCTAAAAATACAGGTCTAAATCTTATCTTTGCCATAAATTACGGAGGTAGGCAGGAGCTCATTGATGCAGTGAAAAAGGCAGTTGAGAGAGGAGAAAAGGATATTACTGAGGCCATTATTGAAAAGAACCTTTATACATCGGATATACCTGCCCCTGACCTTATCATAAGAACATCAGGGGAAAAACGGCTCAGCAACTTTCTTCTCTGGCAGAGTGCCTATGCAGAGTTTTATTTCACCCCTGTGCTCTGGCCTGACTTTACAGAAAAGGACTTTTTAAAGGCACTCCTTGACTATCAGAGAAGGAAGAGACGTTTCGGAGGTATCGGGTGAAGAATATTGTCATATTAGGAAGTACAGGCACAATCGGGCAGAATACACTTGAGGTAGTAAGAAGGGACAGCGGGAACTTCTGTATCCTTGGACTTGCCTGTCACTTCCGCAGGGACATACTTTTCGGACAGATTAAGGAATTTCATCCAAAATACGTCTATACAGAAAAAGAGGACTCGTCATTTGAACATGATTTTCCTGATATAACCTTTCTGTATGGAGATGATGGGCTGGAGGTAATTGCCACACTCAAAGAGGCAGATATTATTATCTGTGCCATTCCAGGTATAAAAGCACTGAAGTCAGTTATATCAGCAATAAAGAAAAAAAAGACCATATGCCTTGCAACAAAGGAGATTTTGGTTGTTGCAGGTGATATCATTATGCCTCTTGCAGAAAGAGAAGGTGTAAAAGTTCTACCTGTGGACAGTGAACACAATGCACTCTTTCAGGCGTTAGAAGGGGTTGAAAGAAAGGATATAGCGAAGGTCTATCTCACTGCGTCAGGTGGCCCTTTTTACGGAACTAAAATGAAAAAGGATGTCTCTCCTGAGGATGCTCTTGCCCATCCTGTGTGGAAGATGGGTAAAAAAATCACGGTGGACTCAGCCACTATGCTCAACAAGTCATTTGAGGTTATTGAGGCACACCACCTTTTTTCTCTGCCGACTGAGAAGATAGATGTACTGATACATCCTGAGGCAGTTGTGCATGGAATGGTGGAGTTGGTAGATGGGACAATCAAAGGCATATTGTCTGTGCCTGATATGAAGATTCCTATAAGTTTTGTCCTTCACTATCCTTGCCGAAGCGACCATTGCTGGCAGCATATTGACTTTGATAAAATAGGAAAACTACACTTCTATCCTGTTGAGAGGGATGCTGACTGGTTTTTACTTGCGCAACAGGCAATAGAGAAGAAGGGCTCTTTTCCTGTTGTCTTTAACAGTGCCAACGAGGAGGCAGTAGAACTTTTCCTTGAAGGAAAAGTTAAGTTTCAGGAGATTATACCACTTGTTAAGGCAGTTATAGGTGCGCATACATACAAAAGGGACATCTCCCTTGAAGATGTCTTTTATTTTAACAACTGGGCAAAAGAACAAACAAAAGAGTTTGTAGGAGTTAAAAAATGATGTCTGCAATAGCAGTGCTTATACTTTTTTCCGTGATTATTCTTGTTCATGAGGCAGGCCACTTCCTTGCAGCAAAACGGGTGGGCATCAGGGTTGAGAAGTTTTCACTTGGCTTTGGTCCAAAGATATTTTCTGTTAAAAGGGGTGATACAGTTTATCAGGTGTCGCTTCTTCTTTTCGGTGGATTTGTCAAACTTGCAGGGGAGGAGGACAGTTATGAAAAAGAGGTATATGAAGAGTGGGAGTATATGGGGAAAAGCCCTGGACACAGGAGCCAGGTAATTGTTGCTGGTTCCATTGGTAATCTTTTACTTGCATTTTTATTACTTATCCCTGTGTTTATGATGGGGGTACCTGGCTATGATGGGACAAAGATAGGTGGGCTTGTTGAGGGATTGCCAGCAGAGACATCAGGGCTTATGGTAGGTGATGAGGTGGTTAAGGTTAACGGGCGTCCATGCAATGAGTGGTTTGATGTCCTTGTTAGCATACGAAAGGCAATAGATACATCACATACAACCCCTGTTGAACTTACAGTGAGAAGGGGACAGGAACTTCTTACATTTAAGATAATGCCTGGTCTCTATAAACAGGAGGAAGGAGACATAAAGGGTGCCCCGTCATACATACTTGGTATTTCCCCTATGGAAAAGATAGAGAGATACGGTCCTTGCAGGGCGTTTGTCAGGGCATCTATAGAGTTCAAAGATATGGTTCGCAGTATATTTATAGCCCTTAAGATGCTTGTCACAAAAGAGGCATCTCCACGACAACTTTCAGGTCCCATAGGTATTGCCCAGTGGGGTGCTGATATTGCACGAAGAGGACTAAGCAGGTTTCTGTATTATATAGCATTTATCAGTGTAAATTTAGGGCTCGTGAACATGATGCCCTTCCCTATGTTAGATGGTGGACACCTTGTAGGGCTTGTTGGAGAAAAGGTTACAGGAAGGCGCCCTTCAAAAAAGATATTAGAGTGGTCAGGATACATTGGCTTTATACTTATTATAGGGCTTGCCTTATATGTCACATATAATGATATTCTGCGGGTGTTAAAGGAGATGGCTATAAAGAAAAAAGGGGGATAGTATAAGAAAAAGGACAAGAAAGGTACGGGTGGGGGATATATACATCGGTGGAGATGCACCTATCTCTGTCCAGGGGATGACAAAGTGCAGGACAGCGGATGTGAAGTGCCTGCTTCCAGAGGCAAAGAGGATGATAAGAAACGGGGCAGAGATGATAAGGGTGGCAGTCCTTGATGGGACAGATATAGGTGGACTAAAAGAACTAAAAAAGAATATATCAGTTCCTGTGGTGGCTGACATTCACTACCACAAAAAACTTGCACTACTTGCTATGGAAGGTGGTGTAGACAAGATA
>JAQVEU010000155.1 GCA_028697565.1 Candidatus Ratteibacteria bacterium | reverse complement strand
TGCTTCTCACTGGTTTTGATGACCCTGTTTTACAGGTGATGTATTTGGATAAGCCACTAAAAGAGCATCGGCTACTTCAGGCAGTAGCAAGGACAAATAGGCCTTTTAAAGATGTGAAGGAATATGGACTTGTGATTGACTACATAGGGATTTTGGAGGAATTTAAAAGGTCTTTAGAGATTTATAACCAGCGTGACTTAAAAGGTGTGTTTTATTCAACTGATGAGATGAAAGAAGAGTTTATTTCTCTGATAGATAAGTGTTTGGGATATTTTCCAGATATTCCAAAGAATAAATATGATAGAGATACCCTTCTTAAGGCATTTGAGGTCATAACATCTGATGAGAAGACAGCAAAAGAATTTATACAAAATGTTAAATTACTAAAGAAAAAATTTGAACTATTGGGTCCAGATGAGATAAAGGCACAATTATATGAAAAATATAAGTGGATAATCGCGGTCTACATATACTATCAGAGTATGATTTTTCAGGGTGGTGGTAAAACGGAATATTATGCAGAAAAGTACTTCAAAAAGACCATTGACTATATTTATAAGACCATTGAGGTAGAAAACATTAAGAAGAATATGCCTCTTATATCTTTTGATAAAAATTATTTGGAGAAATTGGACAAAAATATAGAAACAACTGAAGAAAAAGCAGCAAATATCGTTTTCGCTCTCAATAGGTTAGTTTTAGTTGAAAAAGGAACTAATCCTGTATATGAAAGTTTATCTGAAAAGGTTGAAAGAATAGTGCAAATGTGGAAGGATAAAAAGAAAAATTATGATGAGATTTATAGACAGGGGGTAGCAATCATAAATGAAATGGAGGAACTTACCAGAAAACAAAAGGACCTACACCTAACAGATATGGAGTACTCAATATATTTGGTTCTTAAAGAGAAATTTCCAGAAAGTGATTTAATACCTGCTTTGAAAGAGTTAAAGAATAAACTAAAAGATAAGATATTTTGGGGCTGGGCAACTCAAAAAACAGCAGTAAAGGAAGTAGAAAGAGAGATAAGGAGATTTTTAAGAAGGCATGTAAAACAGCCATATAACCTTGATATTCAAGAGATTGATATATTATCTGAAAAAATAAAAGAGAATATAGAAAAATATGGAAGCAATCAAGATTAAAGATAAGACCATACAATACAAAAAGGTCTACCGCAGGATTAGGTATCCTCGTCTGGAATTCAAAACAGGATGTCTGGTTGTGATATTGCCAGAAAATTATTGTGGGGAAGAAAAATTGTTATTGAAACATAAGGAGTGGATTTTAAAAAAGGTCCATTTTATTGAGGATGCGCTCAAAGAGGTAAAAGGACTGGAGCTAAACTCCAATATAGATAAGGCAACTTTTACAAAAAAAGTAGAAAAAATAGTGAAGGAATTTGAGAAAGAGTTGGATGTAAAGGTGAACAAGATATTTTTCAGAAAGATGAAGACAAAGTGGGGGAGTTGTAGCAGTGATGGAAATATAACTATTAATAAGTTATTGATGTTTCTACCAGTACGGTTTATTAGATATATTGTCTTTCATGAAATACTCCACACAATCCACAGAAAGCATAATACAGAGTTTTATAACGTTATCAAGAAGAAGTTTAAGAATTCGGAAAAAATAGAAAAGGAACTTTTTTCATACTGGTTCTTACTTGTGGAAAGGGAAGGATACGGGATGATATAGTTAGAAAGGTTGTCACCCTCCCCTTTATCCCCTCCCCTCTGAGGGAGGGGAAAAAAGGAAAGAGGGGAGAGGGAAATCCACCCCAACCCTCCTTTACAAAAGGAAGGTATGAAATTCTCCCCTTTCCTCCCCATATGAGGGGGGAGGTTCGGTGGGGGTGGAGAGTAAAGGAAAAGTCCCTCACCCTCCCTTTTATCCCCTCCCCTCTGAGGGGAAACAGAAGAACAAAGGGAGAGGGAGAGAAGTTAGATGAGGAGGTTTAGAGGGGAATTCTTTTATCTATTACCTACAACTGATAAACCCGATGATTTTGTATATGAGTTTTGCTACAAGGAAAGAAGAAGGAGTAAAGAGATTTGGCGGAGAAAGTTCAACCATATCAAATCCCACAAGATTGATATCCTTTCTCTGTATAAAACTTTTTAGGAATTCCAATGTCTCATACCATAAAAATCCGCCAGGTTCAGGAGTTCCAGTATCAGGGACGATTGAAGGGTCAAGGAAGTCAACATCAAATGAGAGGTAATAAGTACCGGAAGGAAGTCTTTGATTGAGTATATCACTCCATTTTTTACCCTGCATCTGATATGCAAAAAGAACCTTTGCATTTTGATTTTTGTTCAAAAAGTCAACCTCCTCCTTGCTTATACTTCTTACACCTGCTGAAAAAACAGGGCACCCTAATTCTGATATTCTTCTTGACACACAGGCGTGACTGAATGCTGTTCCCTGATATTCTTCCCGAAGGTCTGCGTGGGCATCTAGAGAGAGAACTTTCATCTCTGGAAAATATTTTAGATATGCTTTAACAAGCCCGAGAGAGATGGTATGTTCTCCACCAAGCCCTATAACAATTTTTTCCTGTTGAATATAAGGAGAACTCGTTTTTTCAATTTTGGATACCATCCCTTTTAAACTTTTATAGTCGGACTCAACAGAAGGGAGTGTTTTAATACCAGCGGTGCATACCTCGCAGTTCAGTTCTTCATCATATAGTTCAACATAGTTTGATGAGTGGATAATACTTGTAGGTCCATCTTTTGTCCCTGTCTGACAGGATGTTGTTGCTTCAAAGGGGACAGGAAGAACTACAAAGCGTGCCTTCTTTAGTGGGATGTCATATATACCTAAAAAATTATGTTTTGTATCTGCCATTTTTCCTTCTATTTTTGTATTAGTTTTAAAAACATTTTTCCCTCGCCCCGCACAGCGGGGGAGAGGGGGTTCTTCTTTCTATTTCCCTCCTTTTATAAAGGAGGGTTGGGGTGGATTTCTAAATCCCCCTCCTCAAACCCTCTCTACCTCCCTCTTATCAAGGGGAGAACCTAAATCTCCCCTCACCCCTAAATCCCTTCTGACTTCCCTTTACAAAAGGGAAGAACCTCTTTACAAAGAGGGGAATCCTTTTTTACCCTTTCTT
>JAQVEU010000154.1 GCA_028697565.1 Candidatus Ratteibacteria bacterium | reverse complement strand
TGTATATACTCAGGGATAACCTTTCCCCCTGCCATAATATTCACAGGGCTGATGACATCTAATTTTATCATTATTCTGCCAAGTATGTAATTGAGGTAGGTCGTCTTATAAAAAACAAGCAAGGGCCTTTTGAGAAGGACAACCTCTAAATTCACAGTTCCACTCGCAGCAAGAAGCATAGATGACTCCTTTATTACTCTGTGTGGATTGCCTTCAATAATCTCCATATCAGTATGGTACCTCTTCAGTATTGTCTCCTCCACTTTTTTTATATCAGCATCAGAGGCAGAAAGTATGGGCTCTATCCTCCTCTTTTTAGAAACAAGTTTCACTATTCGTAGAAATACAGGCAGGAGATACCTCACCTCTTCTATCCTGCTTCCCGGTAGAAGTCCTATAACAGGCACATCCTTCTCCTTGTCTCTGTCTATATCTTCTTTTTGTATCAGGTCCACCACAGGATGGCCAAACCAGAAGGCAGGTATCCCCTCATTCTGATAGATATCTTTTTCAAATGGGAATATGGTAATGACAGCCCTGATATACCTTTTTATTGTTTTTATCCTTCCATAGTGATGTGCCCACACCTTAGGTGGGATGTAATAATAGCAGGGAAATGCCCTGCCAATACTCTCGGCAAGTTTCAGATTAAACCCCGGGTTGTCTATGAATACAACAATGTCTGGTATTTCTTTTTCTAATATATTTTTAACCTTGCGAAATGCACGATAAAAAATTGGTAATTGCGAGATTACACCTGAAAAACCCATCCGGCCTGATGGCAGGCATTCTATAAACAGGTCTGCCCTTTTTCTTATCCCTTCTCCGCCTGTTCCAATTGTATATATACCTGGCTCAATCTTTTTGAGGGCATCAATAAGGAATGCACCATAGTTATCCCCTGATTTTTCTCCTGCAATCACCGCTATCTTCATTAAAAATCACCGCCGACACCCAAAAGCCATATATAACTATCTATCCCTGAGTTTGGTTGTTTAATATCAGCGTTAGAGACATGACGGTTTCTATACTCTAAAAGCAGGTATTTGTTTTTGCCTATATCTATAGACAACCCATATCCTGACTGACTGGCAAAGTTAAACATAGTTGACTGTTCCTCTGTATCCTGTGTAATAAGGATTACACCACTACCACCCCTTACATATGGCTTCACTGGAAACTTGATAGGAAAGGTGTATTTAATAAAAAAGACCAGCCCCACCTCTGCATTAACATCAGGAGAAGAGACAAGAGAAACAAATGGTTCTAACTGAAACTGAAAATTTTTCCACGGCATAGGATAACAAAAGTCCACACCCAGGGTATGGTGGACATACTCCCCTTTGTTTTTCAGGTGGTCATCCCATCCATAGGTAATAAATACCTCTTTGCCTTCTGGTTTCCTTATATCAAAAGCAAAAAGTGATGCACATATACATAAAAAAACAAAACTGCTCACACACCATTTTCTCATTGTTCTCGCCTTTCCCCATTACGGATTTTATCAAAACTGACTATAAGTAAAAGCCGCACATATCTTTTTTTCCCTCACCTCTTTCTTTCTCTGCCAATTCCTTTGAGGGTAGGGTTCTGTATTCCTTCCTTTGTAAAGGAAGGTCAGGATGGATTTTTCTGTAATCTTTCAATCTTAAAATCTGCTAATCTTCCATTACTTTCCCTGTCCAAAAAGGGACTGTTCTACATCAGGACAGAACTTCCTCAGGTACTCCTTCTCCCACAGTGGGTCTGTATATGCCCTGTACTGCCTGTTATATTCTGGCATCTTTCCTTCCTCTATCATCTTAAGGTATTCTTCCGCTCCCGGGTCGGTAGGAAGTGCCCCTGTCTCTTTCACTATCTTATAAAAAACATCTGAGTTGTCCCTTATGGCACAGGGCACAAGCAGATTGCCACATCTGTGCTTCGGCTGTTTGAGCCAGTAGTTGTCCTGCCACTCCCTGATTTTCGTAAAGAGTGGGGACTTTATTGCATCTGTTATGGTTTTCCCGTTCTCATACAGTGTGTAAAGGTTGCCATACTCCTTATCTTTAAAAGGTATAAACACACATGGGGTAATAGTCCCATCCCACATTATATAGAAGTATCCACCACCTCTTGCCGCTGCCATACACCCATCTGATGCAGTACCTGAATTCCAGAAGTCCCCTATAAATATCTTTTTCTCTCTTACCACACTCCATATCCGTTCCAGCATTCTGTATCTCTGTTCAGGTGTAACCATCAGGTCAAAATCCGGCTTTCTTCCAATAGGCATATACTGGAAGTACCAGCCATATATAGCACCTTTCTTATTGAAATAAAAGTCCAGAAACTCATCAGAAAGGAGGAGTTCTGCATTATATCTTGTTGGTGTTGCTGAAATCCCGAAGGGCACACCTGTCTCCTTCAGGTTATCCATCGCATCCATAATCTTTTTGAATATTCCTTCACCTCGCCTATCATCTGTCTCTTTTTCAAATCCTTCAACAGATATGGCAGGTGTGAAATTTCCTAATTCAGCAAGACGTTTTGCTACATCCTTTGTGATAAGTGTTGAGTTTGTATATGCCATAAAATAACAGTCAGAGTGTTTCTTTAATATATCAAAGATTGTCTTTCCATTATCCCTGTAGGCAAATGGCTCCCCCCCGGAGATAACAAAGAAATAGGCGCCAAACTGCTCCTTAATCTCCTGTATCACCCTGTCAAAGACATCATACCTCAGTGTATGTCTCTGGTATATATCTCCTGCATAACACCCCTTACACTTAAGATTACATACATTGGTAGGTGATATAGTTACAAATGAGGGAGGTCTAAACCCATGCTTCTCTGCAAATGTATGCCTCGTATAAACACCTTCAACCATTATCTTACCTATCAGAATGTCCGCAAGCGCCCTCATACACCTGGGCGAGATTGCTTTTGAGTCAAACGCCCTTTCAATGGAATGCAAAAGGGCACTTCCCATATAATACCTTTCTTCTTTTACCTTATCAGGTCTCTCTAAACTTTTGAAAGACATCTTGTATGTTGCCTTATCAAGTGCCTCTATAAGTGGTTTCCTTGTCAGTGGAATTTTAAGACCAAAACTCAATACTGCTGTCACAAACTTCTGGGATGTCCC
>JAQVEU010000153.1 GCA_028697565.1 Candidatus Ratteibacteria bacterium | reverse complement strand
GAGGATTGCCTTCTTGCTAACCACATGTAGCACACCGAAAATTATATTTTTCTTTTATCTCTTCCCAATCATCTGTTTCTGATACTCTATGGCCTTTCTTAAAGCCGGGATATGGTTGCTCTAAAGTATAAAGTTGGTATGAACCTCTTTTTATATTTAAAACGATATTATCCCTACCGCCCGTAACAATCCACCAGCCGCTTTGAGCTCCCAAATGTCTAGCCTGTTGAACATCATTTGTGTCAGGGTAATAACTTCTAACAAACCTTGTTAGTTCTTCTTTTGTAACTTTTCTGGTTTTTGGATAATCGTAAGCCAGATAAACCAAAACGAGAGCATCTTTTGTAAATTTGCCCTTTGAATCATAAAGTTTTGGCAACTTTACTCCATATTGCTTGAGATATTTTTCATGATATTCGTAAATAGTATTGTAAATACTCTCTATTGATTTTTTGTTCAAAATAAGGCTATCTAACATAGTTTTATTTTATTAACTTATTAACTCCTCAATATTGACCCCAAGTGCCTTGGCGGTTTTTGCCATTACAAGTACGGAAAGTTTTTTAATAACTCCGCCTTCAATCTTAGTCAGGGTAGTGTATTTGACGCTGGATTTTTTGGCAAAATCTTCCTGCGATAAACCTTGCTGTGTGCCGTATTCCTTTATATCTTCTACAATGTTATTTTCTCTTGCCATAACTTCAATAATTTGATAGTACGTCATTGTAGTATTAACAATCCTGCTTTTAATAAAATGATACCAAATAAATTAAAATCAAGCAAGGAAAATAAAACAATGAAAAGCCCTCTTCTCTATACCTATTTCAAATTTTATCCGTTCATCCATAACACTTGTCTCCTTCCATGGCATATTAACCTGCTTGTATATAAGATTAATATACCAGATTGTGTAAACTATGCGCTCGGAATAAAGTGTTAAGGATGTGCTCGGAATATACCTTGCAACTGGGGGACTAGGATTTGAACCTAGACACCGAGATCCAGAGTCTCGTGTCCTACCATTAGACGATCCCCCATATATAGGAAACTCAAAATCCAAAACTCTAAACTCAAAGGTAAGGATGTTTATTCTCGCTACTTGCTACTTTCTACTCGCTACTCTTATAGGAAACTCAAAATCTCAAACTCAAAACTCTACCCCTCATCTCTTAACCTTCTCCCCAAAGGGAAGAAGGATGAAATCTCCCCTCCCCCCTCTTTATTAAAGATGGGAATTCTTTTTCAATTCCTTCCTTTTGTAAAGGAAGGTTAGGATGGATTTTCCTCTCCTCTCTTTCCTTTTTTCCCCTCCCTATGAGGGGAGGGGATAAAGGAGAGGGTGAAAACTTTTCCTATACTCTCCACCCCCACCTATAAATAAACTCTAAATCCAAAACACTAAACCTAAAAATCCCCTCTAACCACCCCCACCTATATCCTCCCCCCTCATATGGGGAGGAATTGAAGGGGACTCGCTCCTCACCAAACCCCCTCTCACTCCCCCTTATCAAGGGGAGAACCCAAAATCCCCTCTAACCCCCTTTATAAAAGGGGGGAATTGGGGGGAGCTTCCCCTTCCTTTATTAAAGGAAGGTGGGGATGGATTTCTTCTCCTTCCTTTTTTAAAGGAGGGATGGGGTAGACTTTTCTTTCAATCTTCCAATCTCATATCTTGCTATTCTTTTTTACGAAAGGTTATTTTGTATTCATCCCCTTCTTTTACAATAAGAATATGGCCTTCTCTTCCTAACCACCCCAAACTCAGCATTACAAGGTCTCGTTCCCTGTCTATTGCTTTGACAATCTGCGATAGTGTGGCTTCGTTATATTTTTCAAGATACTGCCATATCTCTCCTGCAACTATCCCTATCTCTGTTATCATATATGTCTCCTTTCCTCAATGGGAATATACAATCCTATTTTACCCTTTTTCTTCTCTTTTGTGAAGGGTGCTGCACTTAGGACATCTGGAGATATGTTCAGAATGGCTGTCTATATATATGTAGAAACATAGAGGACACTGCCACAGGGTATTATAATTTCTCTCCCTTTCCTTATTACTTTTCCTGTGCTCAGATACAACCCATATAAGCAGTAGAAGGATACTGATGTTTAAATAAAGCGCCGTTGCACTGCTAATACCTATTTTTATCATCTTAACTGGAACCTAAATGTTATTAGACCCCACGCCTGTTTATCTGTCTTTACTGGTTCAAACATCCATCTTCTGAACTGCTGTTCTGTGTAGAGGTCAAGTTCTGGATAACCAGAAGATGTAATGAGATTTGTAAGTACAATCTTTCCATCCGGGGCAACCCAGAATTTTATCCGGATGTTGCCCTCCAGTCCCTTCTCTATTGCCCATCCTGGATACTCTATCGGCTCTTTGTATATCAGTGCCCTTCCTCCTGCAGGTCCTTCTATTTCAATATCCGAGGCAGAAACTTTTTTCTCATTGCCGCTGCCTACCATACCAAATGGAATGATTTCGGGTATCTTAACCTCGGGAAGTTCACCTATTGTAGATAGTATCTCTGGAGGTGTAATAATTTTAGAAAGTCCTGTTGTTTCCTGAGGAGAAAACCGCAGGACCTCTTTTTTTGTCTCTATTGTAATTTTTTCTCTTCCGAGAGCATAGGACCTGGGAATTTCAAGGGATATATTCCTGACCTCTGTTGTTGGTTCTGCGGGGGCACTACTTATAGGAAGAAGAGATACCTCTATTGGCTCCATTTCACTTTTTGATAAAGGGAGCACAAGAGAGAATAATGAAATACCCGTGATGTGCAATAATAAACTGAAGATAAATGCCTTCAGTAGAAGGTTCTGTTTCCATATCATTTAAGTATTCACCGAACCCCGTTCATATTAAACTCAAAATCTCAAACTCAAAACTCAAAAGTAAGGATGTAAATATTAACTGCACCCCGTTCATATGTACACTTAAAATTCCAAACTTTCCCCATCACCTTTATCCTGCACCTTCTCCCACAAGGGAAGAAGGATGAAATCTTCCCTCACCCCTCTTTATTAAAGAGGGAAATCCTTTTTTAATTCCTTCCTTTTGTAAAGGAAGGTTAGGATGGATTTTGCTATACTCTCCACCCCCACCTATATCCTCCCCCCTCATATGGGGAGGA
>JAQVEU010000152.1 GCA_028697565.1 Candidatus Ratteibacteria bacterium | reverse complement strand
CCCTGTGGCATCTGCACCTTTTGCCATCTGTCCACCAAGTGCATCAATCTCCTTTACCAGTTGTCCCTTTCCAACACCTCCTATAGCAGGATTGCAGGACATATAGCCGATTTTGTTTTTTGTAAAGGTGATAAGCGAAACAGAACATCCCATCCGTGCCCCTGCAAGGGCTGCTTCTATTCCTGTATGTCCACCACCCACCACAATAATGTCATATATCTTTTCCATCGGATATTATTATAACACTGCGAGAGAAAAGATGTAGAAAGTAGAGAGTAGCAAGTAGCAAGATAAAAGGAAATCCATCCCAACCTTCCTTTAACAAAGGAAGGAGAAGCCGTACTTCCCCCTTTACAAAAGGGGGATTGAGGGGGATTTCAAAATCCATCCCAACCTTCCTTTAACAAAGGAAGGGGAATCGCCACCTATTCCCCCCTTTAATAAAGGGGGTTAGAGGGGATTTTTAGGTTTAGTGTTTTGGATTTAGAGTTTATTTATAGGTGGGGTGGAGAGTAAAGGAAAAGTCCCTCACCCTCCCCTTTATCCCCTCCCCTCATAGGGAGGGGCAACAGGAGAACAAAGAGAGAGGGGAAAGGGGGAGAGGATTGAAGGTGAAGGGGAAGTTTTGAGTTTAAGATACCTTATGTCTGAACAGGGTTTAGTGAATATGCACATTAGTTTGACAATTTGTAGATATATGTGATAAAGTCAAAAGTAAACCTCATTCTGTCTTTAGCACCGTGCAAAAACAGAAAAGGGCCCGAATTATGGGACGGGGTTCACTGAATTATTACGGAAAGAATTTAAGATAAAAAAGCGAAAATGAAGTCAAGGGAAAGGATTGATGCGGCACTAAACCACAGGCAACCAGACAGGACCCCAATTTTTGAGTATGTGCTTCAACCACCGGTTGCAGATGTAATATTAGGAAGGCAATACATTTATGGTGATAGGTTTGCTCCATATGTAGAAGAGAATGGATGGGAGAAGGCAGTAAGACAGATGGCGAGGGATATGGTTGAACTAGCAGTGAAACTACAACATGATATGCTCTATGTGCCGATGAACCCTCCGCCTCCATCTCCGAAACAACCTTCTCAGATAAGAGAGGAGGTGCCTTTTTCTGACCCTGTTGAGGATATACGAAAACGGGTTGAAACTACAGAAGATTCACCATATTGCATTTCTGAAGAACCCTTTTTTATCTATCCCTGTCTAAAAGAATCAATGAATGAGTTTGATATTGACCTTCCTATACTCGCACCTGCATATGCACATGGTGTATGGACAGACACAGCACTGATGCAGACGATGGTACTTGAGCCAGAACTTGTACATCGTTTATATGCGGCAAGGACAAGAGATACAATTGTCCTGATTGATAAATACCATTCTTTGGGTATTGAGATGTTTGGAGTTGGTGGTGATTTTGCAGGGACAAGGGGACCAATGATTTCTCCTGCTGCCTACCGCAGGTTCATTATGCCTGAGATACGGATACTTTCACGCCACATACACTCACTTGGCAGGTTTGCTGTAAACGCAAGTGATGGAAACCTTTGGCCTGTAATTGAAGATTTTTTAATTGGATGTGAGGTTGATGGGTATATTGAGATTGACTTCTTTGCAGGTATGGACATCGGGAAACTTAAAGGACTGTTTGGAGACACCATAACCCTTTTTGGAAATCTTGACTGTGGCAATATCCTTTCCTTTGGAACTATTGAAGATGTAAAAGAACACACAATGCAGATACTAAAGAAGGGATGGGGAAATGGTGGTCATATCCTGTGTGCAAGCAATGCCATAACTGCAAGTATACCAATAGAGAACTATCTTGCAGTTTACCAGGCCTACAGAGAATTTTTCAACCTTAATTAGATTATCCTTGCTGCCAACCAATTTTTTCACTGATTATATTTATCTTGGTAAGTATTTGAACCTTTTATTCCTGTGGTATAATCTATTTGATATGGAAAGCCTTACCCCTATGCTTAAACAGTACAATGAGATAAAGAAGGCACATCAGGAATATATACTTTTTTTCCGGTTGGGTGACTTCTATGAGATGTTTTATGAAGATGCAAAGGTGGCATCGCAGATATTAGACGTTGTTCTTACATCAAGGAGTGCTGGTGATTCCGGTAAGGTGCCTATGTGCGGTATACCATACCACTCTGCTGATAGTTATATATCCAAACTTATAAAGGCAGGGTATAAGGTTGCAATATGTGAGCAGGTTGAAGACCCATCAAAGGCAAAGGGAATAGTCAAGAGAGAGGTTGTGCGTCTTATTACTTCCGGGACATTTATAGATGAGGCATCTTCTGATTCTCGTTATATAGCAGCACTATATCCGGGCAAAAAGTCCACAGGCATTGCCTTTGTTGACTATATAGAAGGTGGGACCATATATACAAACACCTTTGAAGATACTAACAAAATAGTAGAAATTCTTTCTAAAATACCTGTCTATGAGTGTATATTCCCGGAAGATGAGCAAGAGATAATTAAAGATATATTTAACAGCCCTTTTTTGAAATGGAAGAAGATAACCATGACATCCTGTGATAACTGGATGTTTAATATAGAAATCGCAAGAAAAGGTCTATGTGAACATTTTGGGACAGGGGGCCTTGCTGGCTTTGGCATAGAAGAAAAAGAAGGTGCAATAAGGAGTTGTGGTGGTCTGTTAGAATATCTAACGCAGGTCAACAAAAGGGCACCGTCTCACATTACAAAAATATCACTCTATACAGATACTGATGCTCTTTATATATCTCCTTCAGCTTTTTATGGACTTGAGATAGAGCACCTTATCTCTATATTAGATACCACACTAACACCGATGGGTAAAAGGAGATTGAGGCAGTGGCTCTATAGTCCACTCATTGATGTCAAGAGAATAGAAGAAAGGCAGGATGCGGTTAAGGCACTCCTGGAAAAGACAGAACTAAGAAGGGATATAGCAAGTGTTTTGAAGGGAACAGGAGATACGGAAAAGGCACTTTCAAGGATAAGTTGTGGTTATTCCGATGTTGTGAAAGACATACTTTTAATCAATAGTTTTCTTGAGAATATCCCACAACTCGCAGAGATACTAAAAGGAGAAAGGAATACATACTTTTTATTAGATGACATCCCTGAA
>JAQVEU010000151.1 GCA_028697565.1 Candidatus Ratteibacteria bacterium | reverse complement strand
CTCCTGGTGACCCACGAATTGATAAGCAACCAAGAGAGAGGGTAGTAAATATTGTTAAGATGACAGCAGATGTTATATCTGGTAAGATTAAAAAACCAGATGGGTCTCCGGTGAAAGTAGTTTATAGTGATGTTCTTATAGATGGTGAAAAGCAGGCAGATATTGTTGCTGCCCAGTTTAAAGATGCAAAGGTTAATATCCTTGCTGGTGTTCCTGATACTTGGTCATTTCCCCAACCCACCCTTATATCTTTTATCCAGCAGTTTCCTCCTGACACTCCTTTAAACCTTACCTGTGGGAATGCGGGTCCAAAGCCAGGTGTTGTATATACCCATGCCAGCAGTGGTGCTGTTTCTCAATACGGTAAACTTATTCATATCAATATAGGAACCTGGCCTGACACAGGGCAGAGTCCTGTTATGACAGACAGTACCGCTGAGGTTCTTATTGACTGGTGTTATAGTGCATATACATTCAAGGCATTGCAGGGAAGAAGGATTGTTATGTTCGGACATGACTCAATGGGAATGGAGACAGCACTTGCACATATCATACCTACAAGAAAGATATTCGGCATAGAAATCACACGACTTGATATGAAACTTCTTGCTGATATGCTGCAAAAGAAGGCATATAACAAAGATGAACTAAAGGAGTTGAGAAACTGGATTGATAAATTCTGTAAAGGAAGGATAGAATTGAGAAATGAAGAGGACAGTGAAAGGTTTAATACATCACTTGCAATGTACTTGATAGTAAGGGATATTATGAAAGAACTTAATGCTGTTGGTGGTGGATTTATGAGTCAGTTAGAGTGGGGGTCTGACCTAAGAGGTATACCACTTCCAGTGGCAGATGTTATGGAGTCCCTTTTCAATTCCACTTTTGACCATAATGGTAAAAAACCACCTTTACCTTACGCAACAGAAGCAGATATTCAGGGCCTATTGACAATGCTGTTCTTTACATACCTTACCGGTGGCAATCCTCCTTTATTTATGGACTTCAGAAAGGTCTGGGAGCCATGGGAAGTAAAACAACTTGCTGAAAAGATAGGAGTTAGATTGACAGGGGATACGTTATGGGAGAAAAAAGGTTTTGTTGATGGGAATAACTCTGGAAGTGCCTCCTTTGACTGGGCAGCAATGCCTGGTGCGTCAGTGGAGGAGATTATGTCACACATATCGTTTCCTCTTGCAGATGAAAGGTCTTTTCCTGGACTTGGTAATTCTGTCACATTTATATCTCCTGGAGGTATAAAAGGGATAGCAGGTCGTCTTGCGTATAGTAGTGTAGCGGGGCTATTTTCTCTTGTGTGGGATGAGGCAGAGACAGTTGAGATGCCTGAGAAACTTGCTGATGCGGTTCGCAGGACATCGGACTATACATGGCCACATACATTTGTAGTCCCAAAATATGCCACAATGCTTGAATATAAACAGTTTGCCCCTGCAAACCACTTTCATATGACATGGGACCTTAAGCCGGCACGGCTTGAGTACTGGATGGATATTGCTAATGTTCTGTCTGTAATACCATGGCAGGCAAGACCATCATTTATAGAAGGGACTGATAGGCCTGCCCCTCTGTTGTATCTTATAAATGGTGGTGAGACACAGACAAAGCTTAAACTTGCCTCAAGATATATATAATGAGACAATTTTTTCAACGACTTCTTCAATAGTCATTCCTGTTGTATCAATATAAAAGGCATCTGGATGTTGTATGAGTGGAGAGATACTTCTGTCCCTGTCTTTTTCATCCCTTTCTCTAATCTCCTTTTCTATCGCTTTTATATCTCCTTCAATCCCCATCTGTTTTAGTTGAAGATACCTTCTTTTTGCCCGCTCTTCAACGTTGGCATCAAGAAATATCTTTAGTTGTGCATCCGGAAAAACCTTACTTCCAATGTCCCTGCCCTCCATAACAATATTATATCTTTCCCTTAATTCTCTCTGTATCTTCCACAATATCTCTCTGATAGGCAATATGGAAGCAATAAAGTGAGTACCTTTACTTACTTCTTCTGTTCTTATTGCATCACTTACATCCTTGCCGTCTAATAATACCCTATAGCCCATCTCATTATTCTGTAGTTCTATTTTTGTGTTTTTTGCCATTTCAATCAACCTGCCTTCATCTGTAAGCGGTATATTCTCACTTATTGCCTTTAATGTGAGTGCACGGTACATTGCTCCTGTATCCACATATAGAAAACCTAACTTTTTTGCAACAAGTTTTGCTACTGTACTTTTACCTGCCCCTGCAGGACCATCAATTGCTATAACGAACCTCTTCACGTTTCCATTATCTCCTTACTTTTTTCTTCTACCTTTTTATCTATTTCCTTTATATATCTGTCTGTTACCTCTTGAATTTCTTCTATCCCTTTATGCATATCATCTTCTGATATAAGGTTGTCCTTTTCCGCCTTTTTCAGTTCTTCATTACCTTTCCTTCGTATCTCCCTGATTTCGACCTTTGCCTCTTCTCCCATCCGCTGGAGAATTTTTACCAGTTCCTTTCTTCTCTCTTCACTTATGGGAGGAACAGGTACCCTTATTACATTTGTGTCAGGTATTGGATTAAGTCCAATATTGCTACTCTGTATTGCTTTTGTTATTTCCTGGAGCATATTTTTATCCCATGGCTGAATTATAATCAACTGTGGCTGAGGGATGGTTATTGTGGCTATCTGGCCTATGGGCATTTTTGAGCCATAATACTCTACGGTAATTCCTTCAAGTAGAGAAATAGATGCCCGTCCGACCCTTAGTGTGCCAGTCTCTTTTTTAAAGAAACTAACAATCCCATCCATTTTTTTCTCGACATCATTCAATATCTTGTTTTTCATATCATCTCCTTTTTATTTTTAAAGTTTTAAGTTTCATTAAAAAGTAGCGAGGATAAAGATTATTTTTTGAGTTTCATCCATATTACCTTTTTTATTCTTTTACTATTGTTTGTATGCCTTTTCCAAGCACTATTTTTTTCAAATTCCCTTTTCTAAAAAGATTGAAGACAACAATAGGAATATGATTGTCCATACATAAAGAAATTGCAGAAGAGTCCATTATCTTCAACCTCTTTTGAAGTACCTCCATATATGAGAGATATCTGTATCTCTTCGCATCAGGGTTTATTACAGGGTCTGATG
>JAQVEU010000009.1 GCA_028697565.1 Candidatus Ratteibacteria bacterium | reverse complement strand
AGGGTTTTTTTATAGAATGGCTATTATTTTTTTATGTACTTCACTTGTCAAAGAACACTTTCCTTCTTCCCTTTTATATTACCCTGTGTCTGTATAACCTGTCAACAGGTTTTGTTATCAGTTAGTTGTTAAAAAAAGGTTTCATTGCCTTTATGGCCTGCCTTATCCTCTGTTCATTCTCAACAAGTGCCATCCTTACATATCCCTCACCATATCTACCGAAACCTGCACCAGGAGATACAGAAACATTTGTATTTTCAAGTAGGTGTAGGGCAAATTTTACAGAACCCATCTCCTTAAATTTTTCCGGTATCTCAGCCCATACATACATTGTCGCCTTCGGTTTTTCTGCCTTCCAACCAATTTTGTTCAGCCCATCTACAAGGACATCCCGCCTCTTTCTATAGGTATCCACAACTTCATTGATATATCTCTGTTCAAGTTTCAGTGCAGTGATAGCAGCCACCTGTACCGGGGTGAAGATGCCATAGTCATAATAACTTTTAAGTTTTGCGAGTGCGCCAATGATATTTTTATTTCCTACAGCAAACCCCACACGCCAGCCAGCCATATTATATGTCTTGGAAAGTGAATAAAACTCTATTCCAATATCCTTTGCACCTTCTACCTGAAGGAAACTGGATGCCCTGTAGCCATCAAAGCACAACTCTGAATAGGCAATGTCGTGTATGACAAATATGTTATGCCTTTTTGCAAACCTTACCACTTCTTTGAAAAAGTCCAGTTCTACCACCTGTGCTGTCGGATTATTGGGATAACTAAGAATCATTGCCTTTGGTTTTTTCTGTCCTTTTAGTAGAGATGCTGTTATAGAAGGGACAAAACTATTTTCTTTTGTAATTGGCATATCTTTTATCTTTGCACCTGCAATCATGATACTATAAAGATGACTGGGATATGTAGGATTGGGGACAAGAACTATGTCTCCCGGGTCAAATACAGCCAGTGCAAGGTGGCTGATCCCTTCTTTTGAACCGATACATACAACTGCCTCTTCATCAGGGTTAATATTCACACCAAACCTTTTATCATACCAGTTACAGACTTCCTTTCGCAGGTGAGGTATCCCTTTTGATGCACTGTATCTGTGTGCCTTAGGGTCATAGGCAACCTCCACAAGTTTATCAATAACGGGCCTTGGTGTAGGTCTATCAGGGTTGCCCATACCAAGGTCAATAATATCCCTTCCTTCTCTTCTAAGTTTCAGTTTCCTTGTGTTTATTTCATCAAATATATATACAGGAAGGTTTTTTATTCTTTTTGATTCCACATTTTTTATTCCCATAGTTCTCCTATTATATACCTGTCCCATCCCTGAATCAAATTTTTTGGTACTCTTCACGATTATTCCTATAAGATGAATAATGATATAAAAAACAAGGTATCTACCCCTATAATATACACTTTTTAATTTTGTGGATTTGTTATATAATACCCTTGAAGAAAAATTTGACAGAAAAAGTTTAAGAGTATAAAATGTAATTAACAAAAGGTTGTAATTATTACAGAAAGGGGGCCACGTGATGTTTGATAGAATAAAAAAGAGAAATGGCGAGGTTGTAAAGTTTGAGGCAGAAAAGATAACAAATGCCATATATAAGGCAGGACAGGCAACAGGTGAATTTGGTATGGATATTGCCAGGAAACTTACTTTAAGGGTACTGGACCTTGCCATAGATATTATCGGAGAAAGAACTCCTTCGGTTGAGGAGATACAGGATATTGTTGAAGAGGTATTAATAAACTCACCATACAAAAAGACAGCAAAGGCATACATTATTTACAGGGAGCAGCATGCGAGATTAAGGGAGATAACAACAAAGGCAAACCTTGACCTTGTAAACCAGTACCTTACAAAGGTTGACTGGCGTGTTAATGAAAACAGTAATATGAGTTTTTCTTTACAGGGCCTCAATAACTATGTCTCTTCTGAGGTAACAAAAACATACTGGCTGAACAGTATCTATCCATCCGAGGTGCGTTTTGCATATATCAACGGGGATATACACATCCATGACCTTGGATGTCTCTCCGTTTACTGTGTGGGCTGGGACCTGCAGGACCTTCTTACTGTAGGGTTCAGAGGTGCAGTAGGCAAGGTAGAGAGTAAGCCAGCAAAACACTTCAGGACCGCACTTGGACAGATAGTAAATTTCTTCTATACACTTCAGGGTGAGGCAGCAGGTGCACAGGCATTCTCAAACTTTGATACACTGCTTGCTCCTTTTGTGAGATATGATGGGTTATCCTATAAAGATGTGAAGCAGGCACTCCAGGAGTTTATATTTAATGTAAATGTTCCTACAAGAGTAGGATTTCAGAGCCCATTTACAAATCTTACACTGGACCTTACAGTCCCAAAAATATACAAGGACCAGCCGGTGATAATAGGTGGTGAGATGAAAAGTGAGGCCTATGGAGAGTTTCAAAAAGAGATGGATATGCTGAATAGAGCATTCTTAGAGGTGATGCTTGAGGGAGATGCAAAGGGGAGGGTGTTTACATTTCCTATTCCCACATACAATATCACAAAGGACTTTAACTGGGACAATGAAAATACAGAACTTTTGTGGCAGGTAACAGCAAAATATGGTATTCCATACTTCAGCAATTTTATTAACTCAGATATGAAGCCCGATGATGTAAGAAGTATGTGTTGCCGTCTCCGTCTTGATACAGTGGAACTAAAAAAACGCGGTGGTGGGCTATTCGGTGCAAATCCCTTAACAGGAAGTATAGGAGTTGTAACTATCAATATACCAAGGATAGGATACCTTGCAGATTCAGAAGAGGACTTTTTCAAACGACTTGAGAACCTGATGGTAATATCAAAGGAGTCCCTTGAGATAAAAAGGAAAATAATAGAAAAGTTGACAGATGAGGGACTTTATCCATATTCCGCATTTTATCTAAGAAATGTAAAGGAAAGGTTCGGAAAGTACTGGACAAACCACTTCTCAACCATTGGTCTTATTGGAATGAATGAGGCATGCCTGAACCTTTTAGGTAAAGATATAGGAACTCCTGAAGGGAAGGAGTTTGCAGTAAGGGTGATGAGGTTTATGAGAGAGAAACTTCTTAAGTTCCAGGAAGAAACAGGCAACTATTATAATCTTGAGGCAACACCAGCAGAAGGGACAAGCTATCGACTTGCAAAGGCGGACAAGATAAAATATCCTGAGATTATATGCGCAAACGAAGTGGAATACAGAAAGGGTGCTGAGCCATTCTATACCAATTCCACGCACCTTCCTGTAAATTATACAGATGATATCTTTGAAACCCTTGAACTCCAGGATGAACTCCAATGCCTCTACACAGGTGGAACTGTAATCCACCTGTTTACAGGAGAGAAGATAGATAGTCCAGAAGGAGTAAAGAAACTTGTGAGGGTGATATGTGAGAGATTTAAACTACCTTATTTTACAATTACTCCTACATTTTCCGTATGTCCTGAACATGGATACATTAAGGGAGAGGTGTATCACTGTGACAGATGCGGAAAAGAAACAGAGGTTTATTCAAGGATAGTCGGGTATCTTAGACCGATAAGTCAGTGGAACAAGGGTAAATTAGCAGAGTTTAAGGTAAGAAGGACTTATGTATTGAAATGAAGATAGGTGGGCTGCAGAAGACATCCCTTATTGAATTTCCGGGACGGCTGAGTTGTATAATATTTATCCAGAGATGCAATTTCAGGTGTCCCTATTGTCACAACCCAGAACTTGTACTTCCTGAAAAATTTCTCCCTCTACTTGATAATTCAGAGGTTCTGTCATTTCTTGAAAAAAGGACGAAGTATCTTGATGGAGTTGTTATTACAGGGGGAGAGCCCTGTATTGATGATGACCTTTTACCCTTTGTCAGAAAACTAAAAGGTATGGGATATGCTATTAAGATAGACACAAACGGCAGTTTCCCAGAGGTACTACAAGATATAATAGCGGAAGGACTGGTGGACTATATAGCGATGGATGTAAAAGGACCTCCAGAAAAATATAGTGTGGTGGCAGGTGTAGATGTGGATGTAGAGAAGATAAAAGCAAGTATCTCTCTGATAGTGAAGGGCAATGTCCCTTATGAGTTCCGGACCACAGTGGTAAAAGAGCTCCTTGACATATCTGACTTTGAAGGAATTGGTAAACTTATAAAAGGAGCAAGGCACTTTTACCTCCAGAGGTTTGTCCCATCAAAAACAGTTGACCCTGCTATGCTTTCATCCCACACATATTCAGATACAGAGTTTGAAGAGATAAGAACGGTTATGTTAAAGTATGTAGAAAGATGTGAGATAAGATAAAGGGAGAAAAAATGATAGAGGGGAAGATAGTAAAGGTGAGGTTTAAAAAATATTATGCAGACCAGAAGGTGTGGGTATTTATAGGTAATGTATTAAAATTCACAGAGAACTGGATAATGCTGGACGGAAAAGGTATCCTTATTATGAAGGGGGCTGTTCATCCGGTAGATATTGATTTAGAAAGGAGAAACATACTGATACCGAGGGAAAATATCGCGCATATAAGGATACTGCCTGACAGTTTTGATGTAGACAACATACATATAGAGACACGTGGAATAAGGATATTTGCTGCGGTTAAGGGTGGTCCTGATACAAGCATAAGTGAAATATGAAGATATGTCATATCATTACCCGCCTGATTGTCGGTGGCGCCCAGGAAAACACAATATATACAGTAAAAGGGCTTGTAGAAAAAGGTCATAAGGTTACACTTGTAATAGGACCCACAGGAGGTCCGGAAGGTTCCCTTATACCAGAGATAGAAAGGGAAAAGAATATAAAATTAGTAGTGATAAAAGAACTGGTGAGGGAGATTAGTCCTGTGTTAGACATTATATGTCTTGTGAAACTCATCCGCTTTTTCAAAAAAGAGAGATATGATGTTGTCCACACACACAGTGCAAAGGCCGGGATTTTAGGAAGGATAGCAGCAAAACTTGCCAGAAGAGAGACAGTTGTTATACATACAATACATGGGCCTTCCTTTTATGACTACCAGCCATTCTTTAAAAATTTTTTATATATCACAGCAGAAAAGGTTGCCTCACTTTTTACAGATAGGTTTATATGTGTGGGCGAGATAATGAAGGAGAGGTATCTTGAGGCAGGGATAGGCAAAGAGTCACAATACACTGTTATCTATAGCGGATTTGATATAAGGCCTTATCTTGAAGCAGAAAAGACAAGGTATGAAAAGAGAAGGCAGTTAGGAATTAAAGATAGTGAAAAGGTCATAGGTATGGTGGGCAGGTTGTTCTATCTCAAGGGGCAGGAGTATCTTATCCATACGTTTGCAGAAATTGTGAAGGAATATCCCGATGTAAAACTTCTCCTTGTGGGTGATGGTATCCTCCGTAAGCAACTTGAAAACTATGCCAGTGAAAAAGGCGTCCTGCCAAAGGTTATCTTCACAGGACTTGTGCCA
This sequence comes from Candidatus Ratteibacteria bacterium, assembly GCA_028697565.1. GTDB lineage: Bacteria > Ratteibacteria > UBA8468 > B48-G9 > JAFGKM01 > JAAYXZ01. The sequence continues at coordinate 8,359 of JAQVEU010000009.1, read as the reverse complement.
CCAGAGGAGATTCCTGAATATATTGCAGTAATGGATATACTTGCACATACAAGTTTGAGGGAGGGGCTTCCAAAGGCGGTGGCACAGGGATTTGCGGGTGGGAAGCCAGTGGTTGCTTTTGATGTAGATGGTGCGAAGGAACTGGTGGTTAACAACAAAACAGGGTATCTTATCCCACCGAAAGATGTAGCAATGTTGCGGGAGAAATTGCTTTATCTATTGAAAAATCAGGAGATTTCTTATAAAATGGGAGAGGAAGGAAGAAGAATTGTAAAAGAACTTTTTCCTGTTGAGAAGATGGTTGATAAAATAGAGCAGGTCTATATAAAAGTAGCGAGTAGCAAGTAGAGAGTAGCGAGTAGCAAGAATGAAAGCAAAGATAAAATCCTCCCCCACCCTCCTTTATTAAAGGAGGGAGAAGCAATCCATCTTAACCTTCCTTTACAAAAGGAAGGGACAAGAACTCAACTCCTCCCCATATGAGGGGGGAGGATATAGGTGGGGGTAGTTAGAGGGGGTTTAGTGTTTTGGATTTAGAGTTTAATATTTACATCCTTACTTTTAGGTTTAGTGTTTTGGATTTAGAGTTTAATATTTACATCCTTACTTTTAAGTTTAGTGTTTTGGATTTAGAGTTTATTTATAGGTGAGGGCGGAGGCCGACAGATTGGAAGATTAGAAAAATGGCAGGAAACGAATCTTATATTGAGATTGAAAAAAAGCCCGGTGTCCTTGAATATATCTCTGACTTCATACAGGAGAAGAGTTTAGGTATAAAGTTGGGGTTTAAGAAGACATGGGAACTTATGCTTGTAGTGGATGAGATATGCTCAAATATCCTTTCAAATTCCCCTTCTGACAGTTTCCTGAAGATTATATGGAAGTCCGATGACAACTGTGTGAAGGTTGAGATTATTGATAAGGGATGGCCATATAATCCATTAGAGTCACCATCTGATGAGGATGAGATGTGTTCGCTTGGTGCTATGGGGACATATATGATAGAAAAGATGGTGGATAGTGTGGACTATCAGAGAATAAGGGATATAAATAAGGTATCTCTTACAAAATATAGGAGACAGAAAAATAACCATATGAAAAGCAATGGCAAAGGAGATAAAACAAATGGAAAAAGAGTTCCCCATTATCCAGGTAGCCCTTGATTTTACTGAATTACAGAGGGCGATAAAGGTTGCGAGGGATGCTGTCTCTGCTGGTGTCGGGTGTCTGGAGGCAGGAACCCCTCTGATAAAGGCAGAAGGACTGGCAGCAGTAAGGGCATTAAGAAAAGAGTTCCCGAAGTGTAGAATTGTGGCAGATATGAAGGTAATGGATACAGGTCGTATAGAGGCAGAGATGGCTTTTAAGGCAGGTGCTGATGTTGTTGTTGTGATGGGAAATGCATCCGATGGGACCATAAAAGAGGCAGTGGAGGCATCACTTAACTATGGTGGTAAAGTGATGGTAGACCTTCTTGAGGCATCTGCGACAGTTCAGAGGGCAAAGGAGGTGGAAGGGTTAGGTGCCCATTATATAGGAATACATATTCCCATAGATAAGCAGATGAAAGGAGAAATATCCTTTGATTTTCTCAGGGAGATAACTTCTGTTGTGAATGTCCCGGTGGCTGTGGCAGGTGGTATAAACTCTGAAAATGTTGTGGAGGCAATAAAGGCAGGTGCCTCCATCCTTATTGTTGGAGGGGCTATTACAAAGGCAGAGGATGTGAAAAAAGCAATAAAGACCATAAAGGAGGCAATTGAAAAGAAGACAGGAATAAAGACGGAACTTTATAAAAGGGTATCACTCCCTGATGTAAAAGATATTTTTTTAAGGGTTTCAACAGCAAATATATCAGATGCCCTGCACAGGAGTGGATGGCTGAAGGAGGTATTTCCTGTCTGGGATGGTATGCCAAAAATGGCAGGCAGAGTAATAACTGTACGAACATATCCTGGTGATTGGGCGAAACCAGTTGAGGCAATAGACATCGCAGAAGAAGGGGATGTAATTGTTGTGGATGCGGGTGGCGTTGCCCCTGCTGTCTGGGGAGAACTTGCAACAAATAGTTGTATAACAAAGAAGGTAGCAGGTGTTGTGGTATATGGTGGTGTAAGGGATGTGGAAGATATAATAAGAACTAAACTACCTGTATTTACAAAAATTATATGTCCTGAGGCAGGTGAACCAAAGGGACTTGGAGAGATAAATGTTCCGATAAGGATATCCGGTTATACTGTGAGACCCGGTGACTGGGTTGTAGGGGATAAAGATGGTATCGTTCTTATCCCTTCCGAAAGGGTGGTGGAGATAGCCAACAGGGCAATGGATGTGCTTGAAAGGGAAAACAGGATAAGGAAAGAGATAAAGGACGGAGGGACACTGAGCAGTGTAATGGAACTTCTTAAGTGGGAAAAGGTAAAATGATAAACAGAATTATAAAGAAGGAAGTTCTCGGAGAAAAAATAAAGAGGATTGAGGTAGAGGCACCTTTGATAGCAAACAAGGCACTACCAGGGCAGTTTATTGTTCTCCGGGTAGATGAAAAGGGAGAACGTATCCCCCTTACCATTGCAGGAAAGGATATTGAAAAAGGGACTATTACACTTATATTTCAGGAGGTAGGTACCACCACTACAAAACTTGGTCTACTTGGTGAGGGAGATGGCATCCTTAACATTGCAGGACCACTGGGCAACCCTGTGGAGATAGAAAAATATGGGACTGTCTGTATTGTTGTGGGAGGTGTGGGTGCTGCATTTGTCTACTGGATGGCAAAGGCATTCAGGGATAAAGGAAATTATATTATCACCATTATTGGGGCAAGAAACAAAAATCTCCTTATACTTGAAAATGAGATGGCAGAGATAAGCGACGAACTTCTGATAGCCACAGATGATGGAAGCAAAGGAGTGAAGGGCTTTACCACAGATGTTCTACAAAATGTTATTATCTCAGGAAAAAAGATTGACTATGTGTTGACTGCTGGACCTATTGTAATGATGAAGAAGGTAAGCGATATTACAAGAAGGTACTCCATAAAGACAGTGGCAAGTTTAAATCCTATAATGATTGATGGCACAGGTATGTGCGGCTGTTGCAGGGTAAGTGTTGGTGGAAAGGTAAGGTTTGCCTGTGTGGATGGACCTGACTTTGATGCCCATAGTGTTGATTTTGATGAACTCCTGAAAAGGACATCCCTTTATAAACCATATGAGGAAGAATCCTTAAAAAGATTTTATCACAGGTGTAAGATAGGTCTGGGACAATAAATCTAAACTCTAAAACTCTAAACAAAAGGTTAAATATAGAGTAGAAGAATATTATAGTTATAGATTTTTTGCTCAAAGTGAGAAAAAGAAGAGAATGGATACTATACATCTTGGACCAGAAAGAGAGGACAAAATACTTACAGAGACAGAAAAGGTACTGAAAGGAGGTGGGGTTGCTATTGTTCCCACAGATACTGTCTATGGACTCATATGTGATGGGATGAATGAAAAAGCGAAGGAAATGCTCTATGAAATAAAGGGACGGCAGAAGGACAAACCACTTATAGGATTTGTTGATACTATAGAAAAGGTTAAAAAATTTGCAGAGGTGACTGCTGAACAAGAAATAATTCTTAAACAAAACTGGCCCGGGGCAAAGACATATATCCTGAAGGCAACAAAAGATGTATATCTCATTACAGCAAGTACAGGAAAGATTGCCTTCAGAATCCCTGCCCACAATTTTCTTCTCAAACTCTTGAAAAATTTTGATATCGTTGCCTCAACAAGTGCAAATCTATCAGGTGAAATATCTCCTTCTTCAATAGAAGAGATACCAGAGATACTAAAAAATAAGATTGATGTTATAATAGATGGTGGAAAGGTGTCAGGCAAGGTATCTGAAATCTGGGATATTACCGGGAAAAGTTATACTAAATTACGATGAAAGAGGGGAGAGAAGAATGAAGATAGGACTCGGAAGTGACCATGCGGGGTTTGACCTCAAAGGGTTTTTGAAGACAGAACTGAAAAAGGATGGTTATGAGGTTATAGATTATGGCACAAAGATAAAAAAGTCAGTGGACTACCCTGACTTTGCAGAAAAATTGGCAAGGGGGATACAGAATAAAGAGATTGAGATGGGGGTCCTTATATGCGGGACAGGTATCGGTATGAGTATTGTTGCCAATAAGTTTAAGGGAATCCGTGCAGCAAGGTGCTGCACTATACAGGATGCCTGTCTGGCAAGGCAGCATAATGATGCCAATGTTATTACACTGGGTGGAAGATTATTGGGGCAGGAACTTGCTCTTGAAATGGTGAAGGTATTTCTTGAAACACCATTTCTTAAAGGGAGACATCTAAAAAGGGTAAAAAAGATAAAGAAGACAGAGATATGAACCTTTTTATAGAGAGGTACCCCTTTATATCACCTGAAAAACTCTTTTTTACACTCAAAGACAGAAAATTTTTTATATGGCTGGATACTCCTCTAAAAAATAAGGATAACAGATATTCAGTTATTGCCTTTGAGCCATTCCTGATATTCAAGAGTAAAAGAGACAGAATGACTATTCAGACCGAAGGTAGCAAGAAGACATATTCAGGAAGTCCACTTGACTACCTTGATGAGTTGCTTAAAAGATACCACCTTCCGTTCAAAAATTTTTTCTCTCCTGGTGCTTTTGGATATTTTTCCTATGACCTCGGCTGGCAGATAGAGAAACTTCCTGATATTGCAATAGATGATATGGATATACCAGACATCTGCCTTGGTTTTTATGATACAGTATATGTGATAGACCACAAGGAAAGATGTTTATATCTTATTTCCGCAGGGATTACCAAAGCAACATTTAACGAGAAGAAAAAACTTATCAAAAGTATATCTTCACTTTCATCTCACCAGGAAGATGGACCTGTGCAGATAAAAAACATATCTTCCAATATGAGCTATAGGCAGTACATCAAGACAGTGGAAAAGGTAAAAGACCATATTGCAAGAGGGGATGTTTATCAGATAAATTTTGCACAGCGGCTTGAGGCAGAAGGTATTTTCTCACCAGAGACAATATATACAAGAATAAGAAAGGTCAATCCCACATCCTTTTCAGGATATTTTAATACAGGGGACTTTTACCTTCTCTCAAACTCCCCGGAACTTTTCATAAAAAAAGAGGGAGAGAAAGTCTTTACAAAGCCGATGAAAGGCACAAGGCCACGGGGCAGAACAAAAGAAGAGGATGAAAGGTACAGAAAGGAACTTCTGAAATCATTAAAGGATAAAGCAGAACTTTTAATGATTGTAGATATGGAGAGAAATGACCTGGGCAAGGTGTGTAAATATGGTTCGGTGAAGGTAAGCAGGTTAAGACAGATAGAAAGATACATGACAGTGCTTCAGGCAACATCCTTGATAGAAGGGCAGGTAAAGGAAGGCATAGATTTTGTTGACCTTTTGAAGGCAACATTTCCGGGTGGCTCAATTACTGGCGCACCGAAGGTAAGGGCTATGGAGATTATTGAAGAACTTGAACCACACAAAAGAGCATTTTATACAGGAAGTATGGGCTATATCGGATTTAATGGAGATGTAGAACTGAATATCCTTATAAGAACGATATTACTAAAGGGGAATAAACTTTACTATCCTGTGGGCGGTGGGATTGTGTGGGACAGCAACCCTGATGCAGAGTATGAGGAGACACTGACAAAGGCACAGGCACTTTTTCTAACACTTGGAGGTAGTTATGAAACACCTTTACATACTTGATGGGAAGAAGGTGAAAGAAAAAGATATTAGAATTAGGCAACTGATGCGGGGATTTTTATATGGTGATGGGGTATTTGAGACAATGCGGGCGGTGAACTATAAAATTTATATGTGGGATGAGCATATAGAAAAGATACGGCAGGGTGCCAGAGTATGCAGGATTGATGTATCAGAAGACTTAGAAAACATAAAGACATCTATTGAAAGGCATATAAAAAAAGAAAGGGCAGGGGATGTATATATCAGAATAAACCTGTGGAGAAAAATGCCAGAGATATTTGACCCTGGAACAGAAAAGGAGCCGCATATACTTGTTATAATAAAGAAGCACCATCCATATCCTGAAATCTTTTACAAAGAAGGGATTAGATGTATTGTGAGTAAAAAATACTTTAAGAATGAAATGTCCCCTGTTGTCTGTATAAAGACCCTCAACTATCTTGAGAATATCTTTGCACGGACAGAGGCAAGGGACAATAGGTGTGATGATGCTATACTTCTTAATACATCTGGCTATCTAACATCTGCCACAGTATCAAATATCTTTTTTGTTAAGAAAGGAAAGGTATATACCCCTTCTGTGGACTGTGGGATACGGGCAGGGACGATAAGAGAACTTGTTATTAAGATATATCATCGGTCTGGAATAAAAGTAAATGAAGGAAGATTTAGTGTGAGGGACTTAGAGGATGTAGATGAGGTATTCCTTACAAATACACTTATGGGAGTACTCCCTGTAAGAGAGATAAAAGGGATTTTTGAAGGTAGAAGCTTTAGAATTTCCAGTTTTTTAAAGAAAGAGGTTGAAAAAAGTATTAGAGATTGAGGTTGCGTAGGTCTTCCTCATCAAGCCCCAGATAGTGGCCTATCTCATGGAATAGCACCTTCTCAATTCTTTCTTCCAGTTCCTTCCTTGTCCTGCAACCTCTTTCTATGGTATCTTTAAAAAGTATAATTTTGTCAGGCATCACAAGGGAGTATCCTGGATTTTTTCTCTTTGGAAAAGGGATGCCACTATAAAGCCCTAAAAGATTGCGTGATGGACCTTCTTCTACAAAAAACTCCACATTCTCAATCTTCTGTTTGATAACATCAGGAAGTATATCAATCTTTGCCGCTACAACCTCTTCAAATGCCTTTTTTGTTATCTCCATAGTGGTTTTTATAGTATAACATTCATTCAGTAAATGAGAAAAAATGGCCTAAAAAATTTGACAAAAGGAGGATAATTGTTATTCTATATACTAAACCAAAGGAGAAATATGAACAAAGGGAAAGGGATTCTTATGGTATTGTGTGTATTACTATTTTTTTCCGGATGTGCCTTAACACCGAAGAAAACAGGTATAGGAACAAAGGTTCCAGTAGAGTTAGTACCAGTTATTGCTAAATACTCTGAAAGACCTGTTGTGGTAGATGGTAAATGTGACGATGCTGTATGGAAAGATGCACAGAAATATAAACTTTCCCTTTCAAAAGACAAAGTAAAAGAGGGGAATACACTACAGGAAGAAGGTGAGGTACAGATGGCATGGGATGAGAATTACCTGTATGTAGCAATTAAGTTTTATGACTCGGATATTGTCCAGGAAGGGACAGAGGACCAGCAACATCTATATACCACAGGAGACCTTGTTGAGATATTTTTAAAGCCAGAGAAAAGTAGTTGGTACTGGGAAATATATGGCACACCCAATGAGAAAAAGACGTCATTCTGGTTTCCTGGAAGGGGACGTTCAGGGCTTCCAAGTTGTTTTGAGCCAGGAATGAAACTTGAAGATATACTTATAGCCGCACAACTAAAAGGTACACTTAACAATTGGAAGGATAAGGATGACTACTGGATACTTGAGATGGCAATACCTGTAAAGGAACTTACTAAATATGGGGATGCATTCGGAACTGGTTCTGAATGGAGGGTTTTGATAGCAAGGTACAACTACTCACGGTACCTTTCTCAAAAAGAACTTTCAATGTTTCCCCAACTTTCTGTTACAAACTACCATCTGATTGAGGAATACGGGAAACTGATATTTGAAAAATAATGGAGGTAAAAATGGCTGGAAGAGAGGTCTTTGGAAAGGAAGAGATGGAAGAGGTACAGGAGGTATTAAAAAGAAAGGTGCTTTTTAGATACGGGTTTGATAAAGAAAGGGAAGGGATTTTTAAGGTAAGGCAGTTTGAAGAGGAGTTTGCAAGATATATGGGCTCAGGATATGCACTGGGGGTAGGTTCAGGAAGTGCTGCATTAAAGGTGGCACTGGAGGCGCTTAATCTTCCAAAAGGTAAGGAGGTTCTTGCACCCTGCTTTACCTTTGTGGCAACCATAGAGGTGATTGAGGAGGCAGGACTTAAACCAGTTCTTTGTGAGATTGATGACTCCCTGAATATCTCACCCGAAGATATAAAAAAGAAGATAACAAAGGATACAGTGGCAATTATGCCTGTCCATATGATGGGTTCCGCAGCAAAAATGGACAGGATTATAGAGATTGCAAAGGAAAACAACATTTTTGTTATAGAGGATGCCTGCCAGTCCACAGGTGCATCCTTTCATGGTAAAAAGGTAGGGACATTTGGTGAACTTGGGTGT
>JAQVEU010000150.1 GCA_028697565.1 Candidatus Ratteibacteria bacterium | reverse complement strand
ATATAACAGCCCAGAATCATTCTTTTTGTGTGGATATAAACACCTTAAATGGAAATGGTATTGAGATTACACATATAAACCTGAATGACAATACACTTGAAGGTATCGCACATAAAAAACTTCCTGTGTTTGCTGTCCAGTTTCATCCTGAAAATGCCCCCGGGCCTCTGGATGCTGTGTATCTTTTTGACAGATTTAAACATATGATAGAGAAAAGAGCAGGGAACTGACATGCCAAAGAGGACAGACATAAAAAGGATAATGATTATCGGTTCAGGTCCTATCGTGATAGGGCAGGCATGTGAGTTTGATTATTCAGGTTCTCAGGCATGTAAGGCGCTGAAAGAGGACGGATACTACATAATACTTGTCAACAGCAATCCTGCTACCATAATGACAGACCCTGAAATGGCTGACAGAATTTATCTTGAGCCGCTTGTGCCTGAAGTCGTTGCAAAGATAGTGGAGCGCGAAAGGCCGGATGCACTTTTACCTACTCTTGGGGGACAGACAGCACTGAATATTACTGTTGCACTGGAGGAGATGGATGTCCTGAAAAAGTATGGAGTGGAGGTCATTGGTGCTAATTATAATGCCATTAAGAAAGCAGAAGACAGATTGCTCTTTAAAAAGGCAGCGTCCAGTATTGGTATTAAGGTTCCTGACAGTGGGGTGGCATACAAACTTACAGAGGCGACAGAGATCGCTAAAAATATTGGTTTCCCCGTTATTATAAGGCCTTCATTTACACTTGGCGGAACAGGAGGGAGTGTTGCCTATAACATAGAAGAGTTTAAGGAATTTGCAGACACAGGATTGAAGATGAGTCCTGTAAACGAGATACTGATTGAACAATCAGTCCTTGGCTGGAAGGAATACGAACTGGAGGTCATGCGTGACAGAAAAGGTAATGCTGTTATTATATGTTCTGTAGAGAATCTTGACCCGATGGGTGTTCACACAGGAGACAGTATCACTGTGGCTCCTGTTCAGACCCTGACAGACAGAGAATATCAGAGGATGCGGATTTATGCGATAAGGATAATGGAGGAGATAGGCGTGGAGACAGGAGGTTCAAATGTTCAGTTTGCTGTTAATCAGGAAAACGGTGAGATGGTTATTATAGAGATGAATCCCCGTGTTTCCAGAAGTTCTGCCCTTGCATCAAAGGCAACGGGCTTTCCCATAGCCAAGATAGCAGCGAAGCTTGCTGTCGGCTATACCCTTGATGAGATACCAAATGATATTACAAAGAAAACACTTGCTTGTTTTGAACCTGCTATTGACTATTGTGTAGTCAAGATACCGAAGTTTAACTTTGAAAAATTTTCTATGGCAAATCCCTATCTCACAATTTCAATGAAATCCGTCGGTGAGGTTATGGCAATAGGAAGGACATTTAAGGAAGCATTAAACAAGGCATTAAGAAGTTTGGAAGAAAAGTTTTCAGGTTATGAGGATATAATGCTTTCTCTTGAAACACCGGAAGGCATAAGAACCCCTAATCCTTTACGGCTTTTTTATATTAAGAGGGGATTAGACAAAAATATGTCCATAGAAGAGATTTCCGCATTGTCCAGAATTGACAAATGGTTCCTGTATAATCTTAAAGAACTTGTTGATTATGAAAAAATTATGAAAAAGTATAAGGGTAGAAAGATTCCGGCACATATTTTAAGAAAAGCAAAGGAGTATGGTTTTTCTGACAGGCATATAGCAAGGGTTACAGGCAGGAAAGACGAACTGGAGATTAAGAAGTTAAGGGAAATCTATGGTATAAATCCTGACTATAAACTTGTAGATACCTGCGCCGGAGAATTTGAATCGTACACCCCTTACTATTATTCAACCTACAAGTGAGGTTTTTATGGTAGCGGTTATTGATTTTGGTTCTCAATATACACAATTAATTGCACGCAGAATAAGGGATCTTAATGTATTTTGTGAGATATTCCCGCCTTCAATTAAACTTGAAACACTCAGAAAAAAGAATGTGTCAGCAGTAATTCTGTCAGGGGGACCTGGCCATATCCCATTTCTGGATAGGATACACTTTGATAACAAGATACTTGATAATTATGCCATACTCGGTATATGTTATGGGATGCAGTTGATTGCTAAGTATCGGGATGGTGAGGTTGTTCCGGGTGAAAAGAGGGAATACGGCGAGACGGTGTTTTATCCTGATACATCGGAGAGTATATTTGATGGAGTTTCTGAAAAAACAATTGTCTGGATGAGCCACTGGGATACGGTGGTGAGATTGCCTGAGGGCTTTAGTGTTATAGGTAAGACGGATAATACCAGTATTGCTGCTATGAAAAGTGATGATGGCAGGATATACGGATTCCAGTTTCATCCTGAGGTGGTCCATACACAGGAAGGGACAACAATATTAAAAAATTTTCTTTATAAAATATGTGGTTTAACTCCGAACTGGAACCCTGAATCCATCCTTACACTGGTAAAAAAGGAAATCAGGGGGCAAGTAGAAAATAACAGGGTCATATGTGGTCTGAGTGGTGGCGTGGATTCATCAACGCTGGCTCTAATACTGCACGAAGTGTGTGGTGATAATGCACTCAGTGTTTTTGTCAACAACGGATTACTGAGGAAAGAAGAGGCAGAGAGGATAGTGGATATATTCAAAAACAGGGTAAACCTAAGGTATATTGACGCAAGCGAAATATTCCTGAGCAGATTAAAAAGTGTTGCTGACCCTGAGAAGAAGAGAAAAATAATAGGAAATACTTTTGTGAGAGTTTTTGAAACAGAGGCAAGGAAATTTGGTGCGAAGTTTCTTGCACAAGGCACTCTTTACCCTGATGTGATTGAAAGCATCTCTCCTTTTGGTAGCCCTTCTGCAAAAATAAAAACACATCACAATGTCGGCGGATTACCTGAAAAACTGAACCTTGAACTTATAGAACCATTCAGGTTCCTGTTTAAGGATGAAATCAGGAAGGTGGCAAAGGAAGTGGGACTGCCTGGCTTTTTAGTAAACAGACATCCCTTTCCCGGACCCGGACTTGCTGTAAGAATTATAGGAAGCGTAGATGAAAACCGTTTACAGATTCTCAGGAAAGCAGACAGTATAGTAATAGAAGAGATAAAAAAGGCAGGGTTATATTTAAATGTGTGGCAGGCATTTGCCGTGCTGCTTCCAGTTAAAAGTGTGGGCGTGATGGGAGATAAAAGGACCTATGAGAATGTTATAGCGGTTCG
>JAQVEU010000149.1 GCA_028697565.1 Candidatus Ratteibacteria bacterium | reverse complement strand
TGGAGGTAAAGAAGGATATAAAGACCGACTCACCTGTGATAAGGGCTGCAAAACAGAAGATGGATAGCTGGTGGGAAGAATTGAATACATATAAAAGTCAGGGGTTTGTTGGAGAGACAAATGATTTTACTGTTGTTGTGAGAGATATACCTTCAGATACAGAAAAAGCACAAAGGATAAAGAAAATTGTCAACGATGAGAACCAGCAAAGAAAGATAATGATAGAAGAACTTATCAAGATAAATAATGTACCCCCAAAAGAAACTACAAGGTTCAGAAGAATTTTTGCGGATGTAATGAAGAAGAACTCTCCAAAGGGGACATGGATTCAAGAGGATAATGGATGGCAAAGAAAAGAGTGATTCTTTCCGGATGTGAGGCGGCTGCTGAAGGTGCTATAAGGGCCGGCTGTAGTTTTTATGCTGGCTATCCCATAACACCCCAGAACAGATTTCCAGAGTATATGAGTGAGCGGATGCCTGAGGTAGGAGGTGTTTTTATACAGGCAGAGAGCGAGGTTTCCGCTATCAATATGGTCTTTGGAGCAGCAGTCGCAGGTGCAAGGGCAATGACCTCATCTTCCTCCCCTGGTATCTCCCTCAAACAGGAAGGAATATCCTATATGGCTGGCTGTGAACTGCCAGCAGTTATAATAAATATGAACAGAGGTGGCCCGGGGCTTGGGGATGTAACACCCAGCCAGTCGGACTACTTCCAGGCAACCAGAGGTGGTGGGCATGGTGATTACAGAACTATTACCCTTGCCCCATGGAGTGTCCAGGAGATATATGACCTTACATATCTGGCATTTACACTTGCTGACAGATACAGAAATCCTGTGCTCATTCTTGCTGATGGTATGATTGCACAGATAATGGAGCCCGTAAAACTTCTACCTGTAAAAAAACAGATGACAAAAAAGAGGTGGGCACTGACAGGATGCAAGGGCAGGAGACCAAATTTTATCAAGTCACTCTTTTTAACACCAGGGGTATTAGAGACGCACAACTGGAAACTTGAAAGGAAGTATCAGAAGATTGCTGAGAAAGAACAGATGTATGACACCTATATGTGTGAGAATATGGACCTTCTTGTCGTTAGTTTTGGCACCTGTGCAAGGATATGTTTTGAGGCAATTACTATGGCACGTTCACAGGGTATCAAGGCAGGACTTTTCAGGCCCATCACCCTGTGGCCCTATCCGTATGAGTTTTTAAGCAGGGTAGCAGAAAAAGCAAAAAAGGTCCTTGTGGTAGAGATGAACTGTGGACAGATGATAGAGGATGTTAAACTTGCTTTAAGGGGTGACATCCACATATTTTTCTATGGCAGGCCTGGTGGAGGTGTGCCTACATCCGAAGAGATACTTAAAGAAATAAAAAGGATATAATGGAAAAGACAAAGAGTTATCTGTACAAAAAGCCAGAAAGTTTAACAGATAATGTTACAAGTTATTGTCCAGGGTGTGGTCATGGCATTATCCACAGAATTATTGGTGAGGTAATTGACGAACTTGGCATCAGGGAAAAGACCATAGGGATTGCTCCTGTCGGCTGTGCTGTAACTGCCTATGACTACTTTAACTTTGATATAACGGAGGCAGCACATGGCAGACCTCCTGCGGTTGCCACAGGTATAAAAAGGTACCTGCCTGACCGTATTGTATTTACCTATCAGGGAGATGGGGACCTTGCAGCGATAGGGACCGCTGAGATTATCCACACAGCAGCAAGAGGGGAGAATATTACAGTGGTTTTTGTAAATAATGGTGTATATGGGATGACAAAGGGACAGATGGCGCCAACAACGCTTTTGGGGCAGAAGACAACCACAACAACAAATGGAAGAGACCCTTACAGGCATGGCTTTCCTATCAGGGTGTGTGAACTTCTTGCCACCCTTGAAGGGGCAACCTATATTGAAAGAACAAAAATTGATTCTGTCCCTGATATTATCAAAACAAAACGGGCAATAAAAAAGGCATTCACATATCAGATAGAAAACAGGGGCTTTTCACTTATAGAGGTCCTCTCCACCTGTCCAACAAACTGGAAGAAGACACCATCAGAGTCAATGGAGTGGGTAAGGACAGAGATGGCTTCTTTTTTTCCACCCGGTGTGTATAAAGATAAATACAATGTAAATACTTAATCAACTTCCGTTGACTGAAAGTATAGAGTATAGAGTAGCAAGAACCCCTCGCCCTCCCCCATTTACCCCTTACCCCGCTGGGCAGGAGAGGATGTAGGTTCTCCCCTTGGCAAAGGGAAGTTAGAGGGGGGTTGGTGAGGCAGGAGTCCCCTTCAATTCCTCCCCATATGAGGGGGGAGGATATAGGTGGGGGTGGTTAGAGGGGATTTTTAGGTTTAGTGTTTTGGATTTAGAGTTTATTTATATGTGGGGGTGGAGAGTATAGGAAAAGTTTTCACCCTCCCCTTTATCCCCTCCCCTCATAGGGAGGGGAAAAAAGAGAACAAAGGGAGAGGGAAGGAAATCCATCCTAACCTTCCTTTACAAAAGGGGAGCAAGAGGGGGATTTTTTGAGGGAAGGCTGAAGGGATTTCGGGGGTTAGAGGAGATTTCTCTCTACTCTCTACTTGCTACTCGCTACTAAAATATGAACGGGGTGCAGTGATATTTACGCTGGCTATAATATAAAAATGGCATTAAAAATTAAAGAAGAGTTATTTTCAGAAAGATATACAGATAATCTGTATAAATCTTCTCCTCATCATCTATTTCCAACGAGTAACAGGCAGGTATTTTTAAGAAAACTTTTGGGTAAGAATAAAAAATATAAAAGATATTTGGGCTCTCCTTTAAGATATGCGGGTGGAAAGAGTTGGGCTGTTGGATATGTGATAGAAAAACTACCTGGTGATATTAAACGTGTTGTATCCCCATTTTTTGGTGGTGGCTCTATTGAGGTTGCCATAGCAAAAGAAATGGGGATTGAGGTTATTGGATTTGAGATATTTGATATTTTTTAGATCATCTCCTTTCCTATCTTAAGGGGGAGATATAGCCGGGTCATATCCCCTTTATTTGTGTTAGAGATATGATGAAAATCCCGGCTAATTTAATCAAATTTTTCAATGAGCGTTTGTATTAATAAATACTTATTAAAAACATTTTAAAAACATTAAAAGATTTACAAACATAATATACGAGGAGTTAAAAAATGTTCTTTTTACCTTTCTCTATCATTTTGTTCTTGGTGCTCTTTATTCTTTTGCTACCTTTATTCTTTTTTGTTATT
>JAQVEU010000148.1 GCA_028697565.1 Candidatus Ratteibacteria bacterium | reverse complement strand
ACAGGTACCACTTATATCCACAGTGCTTATGACAGTTGTGCCTGCATATGTGGCAGGTGTAAAAAAGATATGTGTGGCAAGTCCTCCCTGTTTTAATGGTTCTGTACATCCCCTGCTAACAGGAGCGCTGGGTCTTCTTGGCGTAAGGGATATCTTTGCCCTTGGTGGTGCACAGGCAGTAGCAGCATTTGCCTATGGGACAGAGACCGTCCCCTCAGTGGACATTATAGCAGGACCGGGCAATAGATATGTCAATACAGCAAAACTTCTTGTGTCAGGGGATGTTGGTATAGATACACCTGCGGGTCCAAGTGAACTTGTGATATTTGCTGATGGTAGCGGGAGAGCCGATTTTATAGCAACTGATATGAGCGCCCAGATAGAACACAGGGATGGGCTGGGAGTCCTCCTAACAAACTCTGAAAAGTTAGCAAGAAGGATAAGTAAAGAGGTAAAAGGTGGCTACTGGATATATGTGAAGAATCACAGAGAGGCAGTGGATATAATCAACTATATCGCACCTGAACACCTTCAACTGATGTGTAAAGAACCCGAAAAATTATTAAAAGATGTGGTGGCAGGTGCTGTTTTTGTTGGGGATTATTCACCGGCAACACTTGGTGACTACTTTGCAGGACCAAGTCATACACTTCCAACAGGCAGAAGTGCCAGATTTTCTTCCGGTGTTTCTGTTTATACATTTTTACGCAGTTATGCTGTGATACAGGGAAAGAAATGTCTTTACAGGAGATATGGAGAACTTATGGAGGTTTTACCTGAATTAGAGTCCCTGCTATTTCACAAAGAATCTTTGTCTATCAGGAGATACAAATGATAGAGGAACTTATAGATGCCCTATCAGATTTTAATGAAGAGACAAGGAGAAAATGCCTTGAAAAAATTAGTGGACTGATAAAAGAAGGGAATATTCAGAGAAATAGTGACCTCAAGCCATGGATAAACCTTCACATCCATACATTCCACTCCTATAACTATAACAACTGGTCACCTTCACGGATTATATTTGAAGGGTGGAAGGTAGGTCTAAAATATATAGGGACAGTGGATTTTGATACACTTGCAGCAGTTGAAGAAACAGGCATTGCAGGAAAATTGTTAGGAATAGGGGCAGTTGGAGGGCTTGAATCACGGGTATTTATTGACGAGATGAAGGATGTGGTAATAAATTCCCCTCAAGAGCCGGGTATCTATTATCTCTGTGGTAAGGGCTTTACTGAATGCCCTGATGAAAATTCAGATACAGGAAAATTTTTCCAGCATATCAAAGAGATAGCACAGGGAAGGAACAAAAAGGTCATAGAGAAACTTAATATCTATCTGAAAGATGTAGTTGTGGACTACGAAAGGGATGTTTTGCCTTTAACCCCATCAGAAAATCCTACAGAAAGACATATTATAGAGGCATATCAGAGAAGGTCAGAGGAGGTGCTGGGAGAAAAGGTTGATATATTCTGGGCAGATATACTGAAGATGGATGTAGATAGGATAATGGAGACAAGAATAAACAGGAGGGCTGACTTTCAGGAGTTGTTGAGGAAGGCACTTATAAAGTACGGTGGTCCTGGATATATGCCCCCTGAGAGAAAGAACTTCCCTTCTTTTGACGATATGATAAAAATGACAGAAAAGGCAGGAGGTATCCCCACAGGAACATGGCTTGATGGAACAAATTTAGGAGAGGAAAATCCAGAACAACTGCTTGAATTTCTGAAAGGCAAAGGGATAAAAGTTATTACAATTATTCCTGACAGGAACTATAATATCAAGGATGATAAGGAACGGGAACTTAAGGTCAGGAAATTGGATGAGTTTATGTCTGCCTGTCAGAAAATAGATATGCCTGTGGTATGTGGGACAGAAATGAATAAATATGGACAGCCATTTGTAGATAATTTTACCAGCCCAGTACTTAAAAGATACCTTTCCTATTTTCTTTCCAGTGCAAAGGTATTCTTTAACAATTAGGGAGAAGCGGTATAAAATAAATTGTGTAAATTAGTTTAATAAGGGTGTTCCAAAGAATCTCAGTGGGATGTTCCTACTGAGAAACATATTAGAAAGGAGGAACACGCTTATGGAAGTAAAAGAGCGTGTAGTTAAAAATAGTATAGCACAAGAGAAGGCAGTTTGGCAAGAGGATGTACAAGTTGGGTATATAGGTAACACTTTGCCTCCCTGTTTTTGAGACAGAAATTCCATAGGAGATAAATAGCCCAATGACTGGTGTGGACGATTAAAATTATACTCTATTAACCATTCGGTTAAAAGTGGATTAAAAACATCTGGATTATCTATATAATTACCCATCTGTAGAAACTCCTCTTCCAGTGTCCTATTATATCGTTCTATTGCAGGATTATCCTCAGGTGTCCTTACCCTTGAAAAATAATGTTCCAAATTAAGAGACCTACAGGCATCTTCAAAGTATTTTAAAAACTCACTCCCATTATCTGTCTGTAGATATTTGAATCTCCCATTTACCAGACAATACAACCGTAACAAGAAATCTCTGGCATTATATGAGGAGTTATTCTTATACATCCTTGAAAACGCTATCTTTGTATCTTTCTCCACTGCACTAAATATATATCGCTTTGCTGGATAACACCATATCACCTTGGTATCTATCTGGAAAAACAACCCATCTATTTCCTTCTTCTCTAATTCTGTTATCCGCTTCTTGGTCTCTGCTAACTTCCGCCTTTTCCTTAATTTCTCATTCTTTACCGGTTCCCAATAAAGATTATATTTCTTTATCACACGATATATCTTCCAACTGCTTATCTTCTCCCCATATCTACGTTCATATAATACTGCCAACTTCTCTTTCCCATACCTAATATATTCTTTCCTCAGCTGCTTTATCCTTAATTCCTGTTGCTGTGTTATCTCCGGATGCCTCTTCCTCCTCGGACCTGCCCTCTTATCTCCTAAACCTCTAATCCCAAAAAGTTCATACCACCTATACCACTTGTAAAATGTCTTCCTGCTTATCCCATAATACCTGCATACCTTACTTACATTCCCCCACTTCTCATACTCCTCTATCCGATATACTATCCCCGGTACCTTCTGCCTCTCTTCTCGCAATTTCTGACTTCGCTCTATTCGACTCCATTACAAAGAAGAGTGTGTTCTTTCTAGTACATGGTTTACACTTTATTCTTGGGACATAGTTTACACTTTTTTTATATTTTAGCCAAAAATCAAGATATCTATGGCTAACAATGTTAAATTTCTATTTTAAACCCAAATGGG
>JAQVEU010000147.1 GCA_028697565.1 Candidatus Ratteibacteria bacterium | reverse complement strand
TTTAAAGAGGATTGAGTAGAATCTTCAAACTTTGTGTCTTATCATAGCACGGCTTTAACTAAATATGTACAGATAGTGTAAAAAAAGGAGATGATACGATAAAAGTCAAAAGTGGTGAATACTCTGGATAAAAGGGATAAAATATAGGTAGCCCGGAGTAGATAGGTTATAGGTTGTATTTTTCCGTGAGGCTTAAATGAGACCTCGTAAAGGAGATTAACTAGCACCTATAACTGAATAGTCACCACGACGCAATTAAATTTGACAATTGCGGTGTCTGATAAAATGTTAAGCAGGGTATATTAAGTTAGGCTATTCAACTATAATAATGACTATGAAGTATTAGCAACATTGACAGAAGAAGAAGCAGTAAGAATAGAGGCAGGGGTGAAGTTTTGAAAGAGATAAATTTGACAAAAATATTTGAAAATTATAAATTAAAAGTAGTAATAAAACGCAAAAAGAGGTAAAAATGGAAAAAGTAAAAGAAGAAGAAAAAATTGATATAGTAATAAAGAAATTAGAAGAAATTGAAAATTATTTTAAGAAATTTATAAAGTTAATTCCTGAAGAAAGTTTAGGAGAATATGAGAATTCAAAAGAGATAAAAAAAGCATATAATTCTGCAACAAAAATCTATCCCCAAATTTGATGAAAATAGAAAAAACAAATGCCTTTATAAAAGAATATAACTCCCATCAAAAATTAAATCACTTTATCAAAAGCAAGAAGAGATATTTATTTCAAATTGGTTAGCCCCCCGTTTGCATACCAAAAGAATAAAAGAGATGCCTGGAGTTTATTCATTTCGTATTACCAGAAGATATAGAGTTCTTTTTTATTTTTCACAAGAGGTAGCGATATTTTTTGCAATAGGACATAGAAAAGAAATATATAAGGATTAATAATTAGAGATACAAAAATACAAGAAGAGGCAGTAAAAATAGAAGCAGAAGCGGAGTTTTAAAGAAGAATATTTTTTGAGGTAAAATATAACGAGAGGAAAAACGAAATATCTCTGCCCTTATTGTCACAGAATCTCTGGGACCTGGTCCCAGAGTAAATTTTTATATCTCAAACTTCTCTCCAAAATATACCTTTCTTGAGTCAGGATGTGATAAAATCTCTTCAGGTGTCCCTTCTATAAGAATCTCTCCTTTGTGTATCAGATATGCCCTGTCCGTAATCCGCAAGGCATCCCTTACATTGTGGTCCGTAAGAAGTATTCCGATATTAGTCCTTTTCAGTTCCTCTATGGTATCCTGCAGTTCATAGACCGTCTTGGGGTCTATACCTGAAAATGGCTCATCAAGAAGAAAAAACTTGGGGTTAAGTGTCAGACATCTCCCTATCTCCAACCGCCTCTTCTCGCCACCTGAAAGTGTTCCAGCAATGTTCTTTCTTAAATCAAAAAGTCCAACCTTTTTTAGATACCTGTGGCATATCTCTTCCATCTCTTTCCTGTCTTTATAATAGTCCTCAAGGATGATATAGATGTTCTCTTCCACTGTGAGTTTGTTGAAGAGGGATATCTCCTGCGGAAGATACAAGA
This sequence comes from Candidatus Ratteibacteria bacterium, assembly GCA_028697565.1. Taxonomy (GTDB): domain Bacteria; phylum Ratteibacteria; class UBA8468; order B48-G9; family JAFGKM01; genus JAAYXZ01. The sequence goes on along the minus strand of JAQVEU010000147.1, from coordinate 1,748 downwards.
GTCCTTCCCTTGCCCTTTTCCATACAGGAAGTCCTGATATATCTTTATCATCAAGCAATATACTGCCACTATCAGGATGCAGGAAACCCACTATCATCTCAAATGTCGTGGTCTTGCCTGCACCATTGGGACCTAAAAGACCAACAATCTCACCTTTCTCTACACTGATAGAGATGTCCTTGACTGCCTCTTTCTGCCCAAATCTTTTTTTGAGGTGTATTGTTTGTAGCATAATCAAAATAGGTTGGCACTGTTGTCTGTATCAGGAACAGCCATACCAAAGTGTTTGTATGCAAGTGGGGTTACAACCCTCCCCTGAGATGTCTTCTGTAGAAATCCCTTCCTTACAAGAAAACTTTCATATACCTCTTCAATGGTATCTGTCTCTTCACCAACTGCTATGGCTAAACTTTTCAAGCCTACAGGTCCTCCGCCGAACTTATTGATAATAACATCTAATATCTTCTTGTCCATCTCATCCAGCCCTTCCTCATCAACATCCATCTTATCCAATGCATGTCTGGAAATCTTTTCATCTATAACACCTGTCCCTTCTACCTGTGCATAGTCCCTTATCCGTCGGAGAAGGCGGTTTGCCACCCTTGGTGTTCCCCTTGCCCTTTTTGCTATCTCTTCTGCACCTTTCTCTGTTATCTCTACCTTTATAAGACCTGCTGCCCTTTTTAATATTGCCTTCAGTTCCTCTGGGGTATAGTAGTCCAGCCGGTGCAGTATCCCGAACCTGTTCCTCAGTGGAGAGGTCAGAAGCCCTATCCTTGTTGTGGCACCAACAAGTGTAAACCTTTTCAGTGGTATCTTTACTGACCTTGCCTTGGGTCCCTCTCCTATGACAATATCTATACAGAACTCTTCCATACCACTGTAAAGATATTCTTCAATCGTTCGGGGAAGACGGTGTATCTCATCTATAAAAAGGATATCACCTTCTTCAAGGTTGGTAAGGATACCTGCAAGGTCTCCTGCCCTTTCTATCACAGGACCTGATGTTGCCCTGATGTTCACGCCCATCTCATTGGCTATGATATAGGCAAGTGTTGTCTTTCCTATGCCTGGAGGTCCGTGGAAAAGGGTATGGTCAAGAACATCGCCTCTTTCCTTTGCCGCTTTTATAAATACCTCAAGGTTCTCCTTTACCTTGTCCTGTCCTACAAACTCAGAGAAACTGAGTGGTCTTAAGGCACTCTCATACTTTTTGTCATCATTCACTGCAACAGGTGATGTTATCCTTTCCTTTTCCATTCTTTTCCTTCAATCTTTCAATCTGTTAATCTTCCAATCATTCTCTCTACTTGCTATGTTTTTCCTATGTTCTTTTCAGCGCCTCTTTTATTACCTCCTCTATACCCATACCTCTTTCTGCCTCTTTTATTACCCTGCTTACAGCACTAACAGCATCCTTTCGTTTATACCCTAATACCATCAGTGCCTCTACAGCACCTGTAAACACATCCCGTTCTACCTTTTCCTCTTTACCCGGCAGCACCGGGAGTTTTTCTATCTTCTGCTTCAGTTCCACAATAAGGCGCTCCCCTGTCTTTTTACCCACCCCAGGGACCTCTGTAAATGTGGATGTATCCTCTGAAAGTATTGCCTGATATAACTCGTCGGTTGTAAGTCCTGATAAAATCCGTAAAGCAACCTTGGGACCAACACCAGGCACAGAAATCAGCATAAGAAAAGCATCCCTTTCCTTTTCTGTGGCAAATCCATACAGATAGACCTCTTCT